>CAMBAQ010000223.1 GCA_945863785.1 Chthoniobacter flavus | reverse complement strand
TATTGCTACAATATCATCGAGAAACCGATGCATGTGCACGACCTCCATGCGACTCTCCTCCACCTCATGGGAATTGAGCACGAGCGCCTCACCTACCGCTACCAAGGCCGCGACTTCCGGCTCACCGATGTCCACGGCCACATCGTCCGAGACATCTTGGCGTAATCGTTTTCTAGTTTCTGATGACTGCATCCTCCTGCACCTCGAAATTTACTCCATCAACCAACTTCGCACCTACTCCTGCACGCTCGCACCAACTGCCCTGCCCAACCCATGAAGAAGCCCGCGATCTGTTGTTTTCTTCTCCTCCTCGCCACGCTTCTGCCGCTTGGCGCCGCGGAACCCTCCCGCGAGCGTCTGTCCTTTGACCAAATTAGGAAAAGTTCAAAATCAAGATTGACATATCACTCTGAATACATGTGTATGCATGTATGAGAACAACGCTGATACTTGACGATCAACTTTTTCGACGCGCGAAGCGAGAGGCAGGCGACAAAGGATCGACGCTGAGTGAACTGGTAAATACGGCACTTCGGAGTTATTTTTTTTCTAATAAGAAGTCCGAGCCCAATCACGCGGATTTCAAAATGCCCGTTTACGGCGAGTTGGTTCATTTTCACCAAACTGCAGAGCAGTTGGCTGAGCTAAGAGATGAGGGGAGGTGACTTGCGATGCAAATGCCCGATGTCAACATTCTGGTTTACGCCCACCGTCGAGAGGATCCCAGCCATGAATTCTATCGCGCGTGGGTCGAGCGCTTGGCTAATGGAAAAGAACCCTTTGCCTTGTCGGCACTCGTCGCTGTTGCCTTCGTTCGCATCGTGACCCATCCGCGATTTTCTCCTGCCCCCACGCCTCTTCATCAGGCGCTCGCTGTGATTGACTCCTTGGCAACATTGAAGAATTGCCAATGGATCTTCCCGGGCGAAAACCATTGGAAATTGGTTAAAGAATTCTGTGCTGCTGCGACTGCACAAGGGAAGCTGGTAGCCGATGCCCAGCATGCGGCTGTAGCTCTAGAGAATGGTTGCACATTGGTAACTCGTGATGCGGATTTTGAAGTCTTTCGCTCGACCGGTCTGCGCCTTGAGATACTCCAACCCGAGTGAACTTGATGCAATTGATATGGGGAGGATTTACAGGATAGCATATTGGAAGGCAGAGTTTTTATAGAATGGGGGTTGGGAAAATCGTTTTTCTAGGGATTGGACGTTGTCGATAGAACATGTAGGATATGGGAAATGAATCTTCCTGCGATTTCGCGATGGCGGACCGGGTGTTTCCAGTTGCCGCGTTATTCTTTCTCTCCGGGTGAAATCAGTCTCGCGGGAACGATTGCCGATTCCGCTGGTACAGGAGGGTCACGAATGCGGATATTTGGCCAGTGGGCTTTGGTTTACAGCGTTTCCGGAAGATGTTTTTACGAAGACGAGCGGGGCGGGCGAAGGGAAGTGGAACCTGGGGGCTGGATATTGGTCTTTCCAGATTTGGCTCAAGCCTACGGACCGACGTCGGGTGATCTCTCGGACGAGCTGTATGTCTGCTTTCGAGGGCCGGTTTTTGAGGTATGGCGGGAGGTCGCTTGTTTTGATCCTCGGCGAACCACTGGGCGCTGGCTGCCGCCGGCGGAGGGGGTGAAGGTTTTTAAGAATTTCTTCCAGCGGATTCAGAGTAAGGGTTGCTCTTCACTGAAGGCGGTTTGCCTTTGGCAGGAGTTCCTGGCGGAGATCGTCGGCCTTCCTGCGGTGGCGTCGTTGAAATGAGATGACTGGGTTGAGAAGGCTCTGGACTTCTTGGAGAATCCGGAAATGGGGTGCGATGGGGACTCTATCCGGCATGCCGCACAAGTTTGCGGTATGGGATACGAGTCCTTTCGGAAAAAATGTGAAAGTGCTGTTGGCATGCCCCTGGGTCGATATGTGCTAGCTCGCCGGATTGAGCGCGCTCGCAGGTTATTGGCCATCCAATCGCTGACGAATGCTCAGATAGCGGGGATGCTCGGCTTTCACGACGAGTTCCATTTCTCAAAAACCTTTTCGCGATTCACAGGAAGCTCGCCTCGGGAGTTCCGACAGTTGGCGCTGGAAGGGTGAAGTCTGTGTAATCCATAAACGTGATTTCAAATATCCTAGTTGACAGATTGCTCTGCCTCGTCTCTAGGTAGAGACCTGATGATTAAATCAATCCTCCTCGCAGCAGCTTTTGCTGTCACCTCGATCGTTTCTTCTCAAGCCCATTGCGGAAGTTGCGAACACAAGGATGACAAAAAGTGCGAGCAAAAAGACGGCAAAAAAGGCGAATGCGACAAAGATAAGAAAGACAGTAAAAAGTCTGAAGAGAAAAAATAGTTGGCGACTGGGTTTCAACCCATTTTCCATCGGGCACGCGCCTTTTTTCTAGCGAAAACGCGAACGTTAAACCGTTCGCGTTTTTTTTATGTCTCTGTGGCGGTTTCCCAAAAGCCTGCCGCCTTGCTTCGGAGGCGGAAAGGTTGTGAGGCGGCGCTAGCGTCTTCATTTCACAAAACCCGACAGGTATTTCTCAAAAAGGGTCAGTCCCACATATCGACATATTTTTGAGTTCTGAGAGGGTTTTGTAATGGCAAGGCAACTAAGGTTGGAATACGCGGGAGCGATTTATCACGTGATGAGCCGGGGGGATCGGCAGGAGGCGATTTTTTTGGATGACGAGGATCGGCGGCGGTTTTTAAAGACGCTGGGGGAGGCTTGCGAGAAGGCGGGATGGCAGGTGCATGCGTATTGCCTGATGGGCAATCATTTTCATCTGGTGATGGAGACGCCGCAGCCGACTCTGGTGGCGGGGATGAAGTGGTTTATGGGAACCTACACGCAGAGGTTCAATGCGCGGCACCGGATGCGGGGGCACTTGTTTGCTGGACGCTACAAGTCGCTGCTGGTCGATGGCTCGGATGAGATGTATCTGCGAGTGGTGTGCGACTATGTGCATTTGAATCCGGTGCGGGCGGGTTTGGTGGGGGCTGAG
>CAMBAQ010000222.1 GCA_945863785.1 Chthoniobacter flavus | reverse complement strand
TTGGGGAAGGTCACTGGATTCGGGAGAGAGCGCGGCGACGTGAATGTTGAAGTGCCTTTGAGTCGAGGTGCCTTTGGGGGTGATGGTCTCAAAGCTGAGTTCGATTTGCTGGGGTTCTCTTCCCGCGAGGGCGCGCTCGCTGGCGTGTTGGAGTTCATGCCGACGAAAATACTCCAGCACAGTCCTGCCAATGGGGGATCGGTTCGGAGAAAAGAAATTCAGGAGGGCATCATTGACTAGGGTGATCCTTTGGGAGCGGTCGATGATGAGGATGCCCTCGACCATACTGGAGAGAATGCCACGCAAGCTGAGATCTTCGTTCGCGATTTGGCGGTCGAGTTGCTGGAGTAGCTCGGAGATCCGCTTCACGTGGCGAGTCGTCGCCGCGTATTGGCCAGGTTCGTCCTGCACGGCGGGAATGTGGAAATTCCCCGAGGCCATTTGCTCCAGATCCCGGCGGAGGCTTTGCCAGGGCTTAATGAAGCGTAAATAGATAAAGAAAGCCGCACTGGCGCTGGCTGCTATGGAGGCAAAAATGAGGAACGTATTCAAGATGCGGGATGCACATTAAAACGATACCCTTCGCCGCGTATAGTTTCCAGTCTAGGGGCGTGGCCGAGTAGTTTTTCACGAAGTCGGCGCATGTGGGTATCGACAGTTCTGGTATCCATCCCAGGAGAGTAACCCCAGACATCGCGCAGGAGGGCGTCTCTTCCTAGGGTGCGTCCCCGATTATTGACGAGTGTGATGAGGAGCTTGAACTCGGTGGTGGTGAGTTCGAGGCGTTCACCGTCGATGCGGGCTTGGAGGCTCGATTTATCGAGGGTGAGGCCGTCGAGTTCAATGACCGATGTGCTGGCGGCGGTCGTGCGCAAGCGGCGAAGGAGAGCCTGAACGCGCAGGACGAGTTCTCTTGGGCTGAATGGCTTGCCAACATAGTCATCCGCGCCTGTTTCTAAGCCTTTCACTCGGTCTTTTTGCTCATCCTTGGCGGTGAGCATGAGGATCGGAATGTGGGTCGTCTCGGAATCTTGTTTGAGGGCTCGGCAAACTTCCAGCCCACTCATGCCGGGCAACATGAGGTCGAGAACAACGATGTCTGGGCGATGCGTGCGAACGGCCGTCAATCCGGCATCACCGGTAGTGGCCACGAGAACCTTAAATCCCGCGCGCTTGAGGTTATAGCGCAGCAGATCTACGACGTCCGCTTCATCTTCCACAATTAGCACGGTATCTTCCATGAAGTGGTGCTTAGACAAGTTGAGCGCTTCGGGCAAGAGATCAAAAGTGACAAAAAAATCAGGTCACCGCATGGTGGCTCAGAAAAAAACAATAAAACTGAACCGCGGTGACCTGATGCATTGTCGCAACTAATAGGTTAGACGCCGCAGAAGTGACCGTGTTCAAATTTTCTTTAAAAAATCTTACGCATCAATCACGAGACCTACTGGACAGTGGTCGCTGCCAGTGATTTCAGGTTGTATGAAAGCAGATTTGAGGCTCGAGGCCATCGAGGCGGAGGCGCAGAAGTAGTCTATGCGCCATCCGATATTCTTTTCCCGAGCGCCATGCTGGTAGCTCCACCAGGTGTAATTTCCGCCTTTGGGTTCAAAGTGACGGAAGGTATCGATAAATCCGGCGTTGAGGACTTGGTCAAATGCCTCCCTCTCTTCGATCGTGAATCCCGCATTGCGGGTGTTATCCTTCGGGCGGGCCAGATCGATCTCGTGGTGGGCGACATTCATATCGCCACAGAAAATGACCGGTTTCGATTTTTGGAGATGCACGAGGTGGTTGATGAAAGCGGGGGTCCAATCACTCGTGCGGTAATCGAGGCGGGTGAGTTCCCGCTTCGAGTTCGGTGTATAAACATTCACCAAGTGAAAATCGCCGAAATCCGCCGAGATCACGCGTCCTTCGGTATCGTGCTCGGGAACGCCAATGCCGTAGGTGACGGCGAGCGGTTTTTTGCGGCTGAGGATCGCCGTGCCTGAGTAACCGGGCTTGAGGGCGGAATTCCAAAAAACCTCATAACCTTCGAAGCGGTGGGGTACCTGCTCCGGGCGGGCTTTGGTTTCCTGAAGGCAGATGATATCCGCTGCCTCCGATTCGAGATACTCCGGCAGCCCCTTGCCGAGGGCCGAGCGGATGCCGTTGACGTTCCAAGATAGGATTTTCATGTCGTGAGTGTCTGTCGCAGAGCGGGCGTTGGTGACGCGTTAGCTGATTTTTTCGAGCAGGTAGTTTTTCAGATCGGCGATGGCGATCCGTTCCTGTTGCATCGAGTCACGATGACGGAGAGTGACAGTGCCTTCCTTCTCTGGGCCATTTTCTCCGATGGTGTCGAAATCGACCGTGACGCAAAATGGCGTTCCGGCTTCGTCTTGGCGGCGGTAGCGGCGACCGATGGCACCGGACTCGTCGTAGAAAACATTCATGACCCCACGCAGCGAAGCCACGATCTCGCGGGCTTTGTCCACGAGTTGGGGTTTGTTTTTGAGGAGCGGGAAGATGCCGCATTTGATCGGAGCCATGCGAGGGTGGAAGCGCATCACGGTGCGGGTCTCGGATTTGCCCTTTTCGTCGGTGACAGTTTCCTCGTCGAAGGCCTCGCAAATGAGGGCCAGAGCGGTGCGATCGGTGCCCGCGCTAGGCTCGACGACATGCGGAACGAAGCGTTCTTTCGTCACTTCATCATAGTAATCGAGTGGCTTGCCGCTGTGCTCGATGTGTTTGCTGAGATCGTAATCCGTGCGGTAGGCGATGCCTTCGAGTTCGCTGACGCCGAAGGGGAATTCGTATTCCAGATCGTAGGTTTTTTTGGAGTAAAAGGCGCGTTCGCCGTCGGGGATATCGTTAATGTGAATCGTCGAGCGGGGGATACCGATGTCCTCGTAGAACGCGAGGCGTTGCTCGAGCCAGTAGTCGGTGAGTTGCATGCCATCCTCGGGGCGGCAGAAATATTCGATCTCCATTTGCTCAAACTCCCGGGAGCGGAAGATATAGTTG
>CAMBAQ010000221.1 GCA_945863785.1 Chthoniobacter flavus | reverse complement strand
AGTCACTGCGGAACCGCTTCGAGAAAACCGCCGAACCTTTGTGGAATGGCTCCAACGTTTCCTAACCCTGACAGCGAACCGATATCCCTTTTTCGGATGCCATGGGATTCATGAATGGGCGATGGTTTATAAAACGGAGGAGAATCGATACGAGGACCTGCCCATGAGATTGAACCCGCAGGAAATTGCAGCGGTCGTCGATGCCCTACCCGTGCGGTGTTCGCATTATGATGCCTTCCGATTTTTTACTCCTCCTGCACGTCCACTCAATCGCCTTAAACCCGTCCGCGAAACTTCCTCCGACCTCGATCAACCAGGTTGCCTCCATGCAAATATGGATCTCTACAAATGGGCATTCAAGCTAGCTCCGTGGTGTCCCTCCGAACTCATGGCGGATGCCTTTGAGTTAGCCAGAGATATCCGAGTGCTTGATATGCAAGCGAGTCCCTACGACCTATCTGCCTATGGTTACGAGGCTGTTCCCATTGAGACAACAAGCGGACGGGCGGAATACGAAAGATTGCAACGCCGTTTTGCAGAACGTGCCATGCCCATAAGGCAAAAGCTCCTCACTCTTTGTGAGTCTCTATTGCTGGCGGAACAGACGGACTCGCTTCAGGCGACGGCATTATAACTGGCGCTTGTTCAGCGGCACGTCGTTCCGCTTCTTCAGTATTCCATTTTGCAATGGCTAAGAGAGTCGAGTGAAAATCGTAACGAAGAGTAAAGGCTTGACGACGAAAGAGGTCGAACTGAACCGTGTCACCCTTAGCCTCCAATTCCTGAATCTGAACCTCCATCTTAGCAAAGGATTTTTCTAACGCTTCTTTCGTCTGCTGATTAGGATAACGCTTAAATGTATCTAGGTTGAGTTTGATTTCCTGGATCCTTGACGAAGGGGAGTCACAACCAGTAAGCAAACAAAGGGCTATCACTAAAAACAGACTTCCAAAACGAAAGAGTAGAGTACGGGAAGGTGTTGTCATCGCGGATTCGAAGACACTAGATTGGTTCAACTATGCCAATCCTGCAAATCAACAAAATCATCCCCGAAGAGGGGCTTTTGTGCCCGACAGATCAGGATACCCATCAAGCGGGATTTAATATCGGCACCGCGCTTGTTGGTCCAGTAACCATGAGCTTAACGGGACCCCTCGGAGCCGGAAAAACCACTTTCGTTCGCGGACTCGCAGACGGCTTAGGGTGTGATCCAGCACAAGTTTCTAGCCCGACGTTTGCCCTTGTGCACGAATACCCCAATGGCAGATGGCCACTTGTTCACATGGACCTCTACCGCCTGCAATCGGCTGCAGAACTTGTAGGAATCGGCTTGGAAGACTATCTCGCGGAACCACTCATCATAGCTATCGAATGGGGGGAACGTTTCGAGGAGGAACTCCCACCTGATACCATTAGACTCCATTTCAATATCGAGAGTGATGCTCGGCGGATTACCATCAAACCATGAAAATACTGACTATCGAATGCTCCAGTTCGGTGGGCAGCGTTTCCCTAACAGAGAACGACCGCCCCATTATCGCGAGATCGTTTGAGAATCCCCGTGGTCGAGGAGCTTTGCTTTTTACTGTTCTCGAAGAGGTGCTCGTCGAATCTGGTGCATTTGATCTTGTTCTTGTAGGTACAGGACCAGGGAGCTACAACGCTCTCCGATCCAGTATCTCTGCTGCTTGGGGGATTTCAAAAGCCCGCAAAATCCCAGTACGAGGTCTTTGCTCTGTGCTAGGCTATGATGCTCCCGAATATTTTGTTGTCGGTGATGCGCGCTCGAACCAGTGTTTTTTTGCGCATGTGTCGGATGGATGCCTCACCACTCCAATCGAGTTGCTATCACCAGAAGTCGCCTCAACGAGACTGATATCTGGCATCCCTGTTTTTTCCACAGGAGCATCGCTTGTCAATGCAGAAATCCTACAACCAAACGCAACGGTTTTAGCCAGACATTCAGCTCATGCTGGCCTCACCGAACCGGTTTACCTCAAGCCGCCCCACATCACCCAGAGCCGCCCGAAGGCGGCCTGAGCGTTATTACCAGCGCGTTAAATTCCCGAGCCAGCTGTTTGCTCCGTGGCTGGACTCGATTCCAGCTTGCGCGCAAAAGCATTGGCGAAATCGAGAAGTTGGCTGAGTGAGGCTTCCATCGTGCTTTCGCTGGTGAGGATTTCCAACTCGGGTTTGGTCGGAGGCTCGTAGGGTGAGCTGATGCCAGTGAAATCTGAGATCTCACCCGCACGGGCCTTTTTGTAAAGACCTCTTGGATCGCGTGCCTCGCAAACCTGCAATGGCGCATTGATGAAAGCCTCGGCAAACGGGATGCCATCGCGATGGCAAATCTCACGAACACGCGTCCGGTCGCTCTGGTAGGGCGAAATGAGGGAGCAAATCACGACCATGCCGGCTTCAGCCATAAGCTTGGCAGTCTCTCCAGCACGACGGATGTTTTCCGAACGGTCTTCGGGAGAGAATTTGAGATTCGAGCACAGACCATGACGTAGATTGTCCCCATCCAAAATGAATGTGGCCAATCCACGACGGTGAAGCTGGTATTCAAGCGCTGTCGCAAGGGTGGATTTTCCAGAACCGGACAAGCCTGTGAGCCAAAGAACGGCTCCACGATGTCCTAGCAACTCGCTGCGGTCTTCGCGGGAAACAGGACTCAGCGTCCATGTGATGTTGTCGCTTGCAACTCCCGGCCTGCCAGAGTCGTAGTCCGCTTCACGCACAATGCCACCGCCACCGATGCGCTTGCCCCAAACAATGACAAAACGTCCTGTGTCACTGATGCGATCGCAACGATCAAAAGCAATAGGCTTGCGGGCGCGAATGCGAACGTCCGCGACCTCGTTTTTGAGAAGCTCGTGGCGAGTGCCAGTGATGGGCTCAAGCGTGGAAGAATCAAGCACACGCTGAATCTCAACCACGCGAGCTTCGACCGTCTGAGTGCCAAGCTTAAGCATGAACGGCACATTGACTGGAAGCGGATCGTTGCTGAG
>CAMBAQ010000220.1 GCA_945863785.1 Chthoniobacter flavus | reverse complement strand
GCGATCGTCAATCCCCCACAGGCCACTATTCTGGCCGTTGGCGCGATCGTGAAAAAACCCGTGGTGAATGCGGCCAATCAAATCGTGGCTGGCCAAAGAATGAACATCTCACTGAGTGGAGACCATCGCGTTGTCGATGGCGCCACCGGGGCCGAATTCCTAGCCGCCATCCGCAAGAGCCTCGAAGCCCCAGCAAGCCTTCTTTTGTAATACAAAAGAAAAGATAGAAAAAACCTGTTGTCGTACCTCCGTTCGACAGCTAGAAAACTCCCTCGCTTTTTACAGTTAATAATCACACATGAATCCTAAAGGCAGAATCGCACAAGTTATCGGACCCGTTGTGGACGTTGAGTTCACCAACGCCGGTGGAGCTCTCCCAAAAATCTATGACGCCCTCGAAGTCAACTTCGAGACCGGTGGAGAACAAACCCGCCTCACACTCGAAGTCCAGCAGCATCTCGGAGAAAATTGGGTCCGCGCTATCGCTATGAGCTCAACCGAAGGTCTCAGCCGCGGTATGGAAGTCGCCGCCCTTGGCGCTCCTATTTCCGTTCCCGTCGGCGAAGGCGTTTTGGGACGTATTTTCAACGTGACCGGCGATCCCACAGACGGACGCGGCCCCGTGCCCCACGAGAAAAGATACCCCATTCACCGCAAGGCCCCTACCCTTTTGGAGCAAAACACCCAGGCTCAGATCCTCGAAACAGGCATCAAGGTCATCGATCTCATCTGTCCCTTCACCAAGGGCGGTAAAGTCGGCGCCTTCGGTGGTGCCGGCGTCGGAAAGACGGTCGTCATCATGGAGCTCATTAATAACATTGCCAAAGGCCACGGCGGATATTCCGTCTTTGCCGGCGTGGGTGAGCGCACCCGTGAAGGTAACGATCTCTACGCCGAAATGAGCGAGTCCGGTGTTATTAATCAAAAAAACCTCTCCGAGTCGAAAGTGGCTCTGGTTTACGGCCAGATGAATGAGCCTCCCGGCGCCCGCTTGCGCGTGGCTCTCTCCGCCCTCTCGATGGCTGAGTATTTCCGTGACGAGAAAAACCAAGACGTTCTTCTTTTCATCGACAACATTTTCCGCTTCTCGCAAGCCGGAGCCGAAGTGTCCGCCCTCTTGGGACGTACGCCGAGCGCCGTGGGTTACCAACCCACCTTGGCTGCAGAGATGGGCGATCTCCAGGAGCGCATCACCTCAACTACCAAAGGTTCCATCACCTCGTTCCAGGCCGTTTACGTTCCTGCCGACGATTTGACCGATCCCGCGCCAGCCAACACGTTCGCGCACTTGGATTCCACGATCGTGCTTGAGCGTTCGATCGCTGAGCTCGGCATCTATCCTGCCGTCGATCCATTGGCATCGACCTCGAAAGCTCTTTCTCCCGACATCGTCGGCGAAGAGCACTACCAAGTGGCTTCGGGCGTTCAACGTATTTTGCAGCGCTACAAAGACCTCCAAGACATCATTGCCATTCTTGGCATGGACGAGCTTTCGCCTGACGACAAGCTCCTCGTCTATCGCGCCCGTAAAATCCAACGTTTCCTTTCGCAACCCTTCCACGTTGCCGAAATCTTCACCGGCACAAAAGGACAATACGTCAGCACGGCCGAGACAATCCGTGGCTTCAAGGAAATCTTGGAAGGCAAGCACGACGACGTCCCAGAAAGCAATTTCTACATGAAGGGCGGCATTGACATGGTCAAGGAGGGCTAAGCCTCCGGACCGTCATTCCCATTTCAAAATAAAATATCATGCTTCGACTGGAAATTGTCACCCCTGACGCGAAGACCTTCTCCGACGATGTCGACTCCGTAGTGATTCCCGGCATCGAAGGGGAGATGGGTATTCTCCCGCTCCACGTCCCACTCATGACCCAGCTTCAACCTGGCGAATTGCGCGTGATGAAGGGCGGAGTGGAAACCCGCCTCGCGGTGGGTGAAGGCTTTGTCGAAATTGGCGCAGCGAAAGTGTCCATTCTCACCGACATGGCCGTTCGCGAAAGCGACATCGATGAAGCCGCCGCCGAAGAGGCCATCCGTCGCGCAGAAACTGCGATGTCGGGTAAAAAACTCAGCGATGAGGAATACGCCACCACCAGCGCCTCGCTCCAACGCTCTCTCGCCCTCGTGCGCGTGAAGCGTCGCCGCCACCACTAGATCGGCATTTAACCCAACGCCATGGAATCCCTTCGAATCGCTGCTTCAAAGGGACTCCGTAATCTTCTCGCCGACGCTCTCCAATCCGGCTTTTTTAAAGTCGGTCAAATTGTCTTTCGACCCACCGGTGACGGCTTTCGTCTCTGTCACCAAGAGGACGAGGGCCGATCGGATCTGAAGGTCTACTCCGACGCGGAAGAGGCCGCCGGCATCGCCCTTTTTGATGATGCCAATCAATACCGACCGCTGAAGACGGCTCCCAACCTAAAGCATGGGTGGGAACTCCTCACGCCCGATTTGAAGGGCCTTCACCTCGCCCTGGATCTCCTCTACCCCGCCGCCTTAGGGAATTGGCGTGCGCTTCTCCTGAGCGAAACCGTTTCCACCCCCCTACGCGATACCGTGAACCGCCAAACCGGCATGTATCGCATCACGGGGTTGATCACCGACGAGGAAGCGCAAGGCCTTGTCGAAAAGCTCTGCCAACCGGGCTGCCTCCGCCAAATCCAATGGCCGATTCCCTCGGATTCCCCGCACCATATCCCCTCCCTCAACGCCCTCGAGATCCCGCTCCTTTGCACCGAAGCCTGCTGCCTGCTCATCGCCGAAGCCCGTACAACGGTCAAAAGCAGGAAGCCACAATAGCGATTCTTTGCATCGTCTGTTTGACAAAGCTCGGGATTTCGATTTCACCAGTATTGTGAAATCACCTTTTCTGCTTCTTCTCTGCGCCATTGTCCTTCCGATGGTTGGCTGCAATACCACCACTGCCCATCGAAAACACTACGACCCCGTAGGCTACAAACCCAAAAATCCCGCGAACGTCCGCGTCAAAGTCTCTTTGCAAAACCGGATGGTTTATGTGCT
>CAMBAQ010000219.1 GCA_945863785.1 Chthoniobacter flavus | reverse complement strand
ACCCTCTTGAATCTTCGTAAGGATGGAAAAATCCTCAATATCCCGCTCTACGCTCTGACGGCTATCGGAAGGCTATCCATCGCAGAATAAAAGTCGCCGCTTCAGCTGTGTCGCCAAGAGCGGCTCCAGAGCTTTGTTGTGATGGGCTTCGATGAGAATGGTGCGATATCCTGCGGCCTTCGCCATACTACTGACCCTCTGACAAGCCTCTCACGGAGACACCAAGACACGGAGAAAAGTTCTTGGTCGGAACGCCGACGTCCTCGTCGGCATCAGCACCTCAGAGCAAGACAAGTATGGCAACTCGGAAACTCGGCTAAAAAATGCGTCAATACGCGGGACTGACCCTTTGCTGACCCAGCTTTTTCTTCACCCGCATTATCCGTGCCTATCCTGGTCATCCGTGGTTAAAAAATGCTTTCTGAATTGAAAATCCAATGCAAATAGAGCAGCATATTTTATACTAAAAACGTTTTGCATTTTATTAATTGTCAATTATTAGTGCCCGGCCCCTTTCAAGTCTTGTCACCTCTACACCTCTAAAAACTTAACCTCCGAACCCTGTCATTCTTCCTAATTGTGAACAAGGAACTCATTCTTCAGATGCAAAGCCAGTTTGACGCGCTGGTCCAAACCCACCCAGACGCGGCAGATTTGGAGTTCTGGTTTGCCCGGGATTTACAGGAACCGCTTGGGTATGTGCGCTGGGAGAATTTTCTCACCGCTATCAAGCGAGCCATCGAGTCCTGCAAGACCACGGGTTACGAAGTCGGGCATCATTTTCGTGGCGTCACGAAAATGATCACCCTCGGGAAGGGCGGGCAGCGCGAGATTGAGGATTTCATGCTCACGCGCTACGCTTGCTATCTCATCGCTCTTTTCATGAAATCGTCGAAAAGCGGCACGGTGAAAGCCATATCCCCTTAGGCTGGGTTTTGGTCGAATCTATGTTCTATCCAGTTGTATTGTGTTATACTGAAAACCAAGTATAACTTGATAAACTCGCCAAAATTTTGAGATCACAGCTTGAACATCTTCATCATTCCGTCGCCGATGTGGTTGATGACTTTGACGGCGATGCGGCAAAATGCACTTTTTGATTATTCTAAATCCCTTTCGCCCATAATGGGTTCCTAAGGTTTACGGATGCAGGTCGTCGAGAAACTCCGATCCGGGTTCCACGCCGGTGATGAGCAGATGGTCTCTGGCGCGGGTGCAGGCGACATAGAGTAGATGGCGCTCGGTGTCTTGGATTTCCTGGAGGTCTGCATTGTCGCCGACCGCAGCAATCCGCTCTTGAAGGGGCAGGATTTCCTCGTCGCAGGCCATCACGGCCACGCAGCGGAATTCGAGACCTTTGGCGAGGTGCATGGTGCCGATCGAGACATGGCCGTTGGTGGTTTCGATATGGTCGTCCAAAACATTTGAGGAGGTTTTGGCTTTTTGGACAGCGCGCTGGGCGCGGGGGATTTCATTTGCGGAGCGGACGAAGATGCCGATTTCGTGGGGAAGTGCTCCGGCGGCGAGCTGTGTTTGAATCCACGCAGCGATGTGCTGTTCCTCGTCTTCCATGTCGGCATGGGTGGAGATTTCGGGTGGCACACCGTTGAAGGCGCTGATGGTGTGGTTTCTCGCTTCCACATTCCCGTCGGTGATTTCCGGGCCGAGGAGCCGGTCGGCATGGGAGCGGATTTGGTGCGAGGTGCGGTAGTTGACCCGGAGGGTTCTCGAGCGGCCTCGAATGTCTACACCGAGCGCCTTCCAGGAGAAGGGCTGTTGAAAGATGCGTTGCCCGACATCTCCTGCGAAGAAGAGGGCGGTGGGGCGGTTGCCGCCGAGCGCGGCGAAGAATCGCAACTGCGCGACACTCAGGTCTTGGGCTTCATCAATGATCGAATGCTCAAACGGCGGCTGGGGGGCTTGGGCGATATGTTCCGCAAGCCGAGTGAAGACTGCAGACTCGGTGAGGAGGTTTTCGGCGGCGAGTTCCTCGCGGAGGGCGGCGAAGATTTGCCAGAGGGCTTGGCGGCGTGCTTCGGGGAGCCGGGTTTTGCGACCCAGTCGAGCCACATCGCGGTAGCCTTCCCAGCTTTCGATTTGCCACGCATCGACCACTTGTTCCCACTCGGTCCGGAGAAAATTTGGCGTGAATTGGGTGGAAAAACCCGATGCCACTTTTTGCAGGCGGGCGTTCACCTCGGCAGCAGGGAGTATTTTTGCCGGGCCGAGAAGGGTTTTGTGGAGTCGCAGACCCAGCGAGGTCATGGAGTGGACATCGATGCGCTCGGCGAGTCTTGGCTCGGCTCCCAAGAGGCGGCGGAGCTTGGTTTTCAAAGCACTGGCGAGCGTTTCGGAGAATGTGGCGAGGAGGATTCGGGACTCGGGTTGGGTGCGAGCAAGGAAACTAGGTGTCGGTAGTCAAATCTTGACAGTTTATGCGAAATGAAACTACGAAAAGATACTAGTCCCACATATTGACATATTTTTAGCTCAGAGACCCGTCATCAGATGGAACCTCAGCAGTCCGCCATTTAAAAAATGCCCATTCCGACAGCACTAGCTCATGACTTGCAAATAGCACCCAGACAGTTATCAAGGCAAATCTGCCGATTTCTAACCGATGTACTCGAGGGGCAAAGGGATCGATTCACGCAAACTCGTGTGCTCGCTGCGATCACTTCCTCGGAGTTGCCTTCGGCAATCTATCTCCCTTTGGTCGGTTGTGGTTAATTCCGCAGAATTCGGAATTAACTCACGCCGCTGACTTCAGCCTAGCTCGGCCATTCTCAAAATCTCCTCTGGGGTTTTCCCAGCCTCATGGAGTTCACGAATAGAAAGCCCTCCCGAACGCTTGGCGAGTCGCCGCCCCTCTTTGTCGCAGACGAGCTGACAGTGGAAAAACGCAGGCGGACGGGCGCCGAGGGCTTCGTAGAGGAGGATTTGCCTCGCCGTTGAGGTCAGGAGATCCGCGCCGCGAACTACCTCCGTGATCCGCATCGCCATATCATCCGCGACCACGGCCAGTTCATAAGCCGGA
>CAMBAQ010000218.1 GCA_945863785.1 Chthoniobacter flavus | reverse complement strand
TTTTTCGTCAAAAACAAAGACTCGATTTTCTGTCGACGTGGCCGTGATATGGGAGGCGTCCATCCATGCCTACGCATTCCGCTATTTTTTCTTTGATACCCAACCATCCGCATCACCCTTGCGCCCCATGTCGATGAGACCGCCCTATTGTTGGTTTGTGGCGGGCGAGGAGAGCGGCGACGCGCGGGCGGTCGAGGTCATGAACGCGATGCGGGATCTTCGGCCGGATATCCGCTTCGGAGGCTCGGGAGGAGAAAGAATGGCAGCGTTAAGTGACCCAGATTTTGATAACTGGGTGCAGCGCGCCGCCGTTGTCGGCCTCTGGGATGTGCTGCGACATTATGGGTATTTTCGACAAAAATTCCACACTATGCTCGGAGCGATCCGGAGGGAAAATCCCGACGCCGTGGTGTTGGTGGACTACCCGGGATTTAATCTCCGTCTCGCGAAGGCGCTCCGCGCCCAAGGTTACACCGGCCGCATCCTTTATTACATCAGCCCGCAGGTGTGGGCATGGAATAAAGGCCGCATACCTAAGATGGCCCGCTGGCTGGATCTCGTGATCTGTGTTTTTCCTTTTGAAGCTCCGCTCTACGAAGCAAGCGGCCTGCGAACGATCTTCACCGGCCACCCTCTCCTTGAAGCTCTCGCGGCCAAGAAATCAACTCTTCCCCGCGAACCGGACTTGTTAGGCCTCTTCCCAGGGAGTCGCGACCGCGAAGTGCGCCGCATTTTTCCCGTCATGCTCGATGCGGCGCGTCTTGTTTCTCAGAAAATGCCGCACCTTCGCTTCGAAGCGGCGGCGGCCAGTGAGGCGCGGGCCGCCACGATGCGGGCGATGGCGGGCGATTTTCCCATCACCATCCGTGTCGGCAGCGCCCACGACCTCATGCAACGCGCCACAGCGGGCCTTGTCTGTTCTGGGACCGCCACACTCGAGGCCGCTTTTTTTGGTCTTCCTCATGCCCTTGTTTACCGGGTCGCTTGGCTCACTTTTGAGGTGGGCAAGCGTTTGGTGGATGTGAATGCCCTCGGGATTATCAATATCCTCAATAATTACCGTATCCATCCGCCACCCGACCCACGGCAACCCGCTCTTCCCGCTCCGCACATCATCCGCGAATTCATCCAAAACGACGCGACCCCGAACGCCCTCGCGGAGGAGACGCTGAGACTCTTGAACGACCCCTCTGCGAGAAAAAAATTATCCGCCGAGTTGTCAGACATTCTCTCCTTGCTTCAAGCCGAAGGCGCTAGCGCACGTGCAGCGCAGGAGCTCCTCAAGGCTACTTTGGATAGATAGCTTGTTTTCTGGTAATTAAAGCGCTTTTGACAACACTGCCGCCCTTTTTTATTGGGAGGGGGGGGAGCTTTTATGACTTGCTATCAAATCCGCTTTTTATATTCTCAACATTCAATTAAAAATAACAGAAAAAGCTCTTGCCTATTGTTTGGCGCTACCCCCCAAATAGGCTCGAGAGTTTAATTTTTAACGGTCGCAGGGGGATGATTTATTGAAATAACATTACAGCTTGAAGCCATTCTCAAAGCAGAAAGGCGCGAGAACCTTCTTGAAAACTTCTTCAGGGAAGGTGTGGACGATGCTGTTCTGGGATATCTCACCGACAAGGATCTGATTGAGCTCGGGATCGCCCGCATCGGCGATCGACGACGATTGCTCGCCGCATTTGCGCAAGTCAGTTCCGATATGGGCCAGGCCGTAGCCTCGCCCATGCCCAAAGCGCGAGCCAACGAGCCTCACGTGAACTCCGTGGGTCTTTCGTTTGTTCCGATCCCTCGCTTCAAAACTCTCGTCGGCACGCATCCCGTGCGCGTGCAGGATTACCAACTCTACTGCACCGCGAAGAACATCACTTTCCCTGATCAGAAAAATCCCACCGATTTGACACACCCGGTTATCAATGTCTCATGGCACGAGGGGATCGACTATTGCCTCTGGCTCACCGCCAAGGAGCGCGACGAAGGGATCATGCCGAAGGATCAATTTTATCGGTTCCTTAGCGACCTCGAGTGGAGCGCTGCCATTGGCCTGCCCAACGAAGGCGAAGACACACCCGCCGAGCGAAGCAAACAAAAGCAAGGCTACCCTTGGGGACCTGGTTACCCGCCGCGCAAAGACTTTGGCAACTACCACCAGTCGCTCAAAAAAGATGATTTCGAATTCACCTCGCCCGTCGATGCCTTTCAGCCAAACGACCTCGGGATCTACGATCTCAGCGGCAACGTCTGGGAATGGGTGATGGACAACTACAACTCCTCGCGCACCTACCACACCTTGCGCGGCGGCGCTTGGGATTTCTGCGGCACGGGGCTTATGTCCTCAGCCCGCAACGCGAACGACCCCAATGGCCGCGGTACATCCATCGGATTCCGCATCGCCTGGGCCGCGCAGGATGGCCACCAATCCAAAAAATAAAACAACTCACAGCCTGATCAACAGATCGCAAAACCTCGTGGTCTCAGCATCGGAAAAAAGGATTATTTTTAGTTGAAGACAGGAACGCTTTCATACATTATTTACCAAGCCAGATCATCCACTAACGCGGGGTCTCACAGGGACTCGTCGTCACCGGAACACTATGCACCCCCATTTTTGGTCCTATTCAAACGTCAAAATCATCTCACGCAAACCGGTCCCGAAAATCGACATGGACATGCCCGCCGTCGAGGTAGTGAAATGAGATCGCTTTAAAAAGTATCCCTTATGGAAAACAACTTTGTGGTTAAGTTTATTGATAAGCTCCGCAACTCGCGGGATTTTACGATTTCGTTTCTCATCCACGTGATTTTCGTGGCTATTTTCGGGACCACAGTCCTCTTCAAAGCCGTCCAGGAACCACCGGACTTCGAAGGCGGAAGCGAGGGATTCGTGGGCAGCACCGAGGAAGCCACCCCTCCACCGCAGCAGACCCAGCAGGAGATGCCTCAAACACAGGATGTCACCGTCACCCCCACACCGGTGAACAACGCAGCCGTCAACGCCATCACCACCACGGCGACCGCGCCGGCGAGTTTCAGTATGGCGCAGATGGTCATGGCC
>CAMBAQ010000217.1 GCA_945863785.1 Chthoniobacter flavus | reverse complement strand
CGCCCCTGACCGGCAACCGCTCGCTTTTTTCGGAGGTCTACAAAGGGGCCTACACCGACTGGGTTTTCCTGATCATGCGCCCTCCGGAAGTGGCTGGGTTTTCGCTTCCCGTTTTCACCCCCCTTCCAATCGACGGCGAATGCATCCTTTTCTCCGATCGAAACAGATGGTCCCGTCGAAACTGAACGACAGACCTGCGGTGACTCTTGCCTTCGCCACGGCGTGTGCTTTGATGTGTCTGTGGACGCGCTAGCATTGACAAAAGAGGATTGGGAGGCCCGCATGACCGCGCTCGGCCAACCAGCCTACCGCGCCGCTCAGGTGCTCGATTGGATCTATAAGCGCCGCGTCCGCGACTGGGATGATATGTTGAATCTTCCGGCCCCGCTCAGAGACGCCCTTAAGCAGGAATTCCCAAATGCACGCCTAGAAAAGATCCGCGAAACCGGATCGAAGGACACCACGCGGAAGTTTCTATTCCGTCTCCCCGATGGCCAGATGATCGAGACCGTCCTCATTCCGGCGTCCCCGGCACTCTACGGAGAGTCCTCGGATCGCCGCACGATCTGCATTTCCAGCCAAGTCGGCTGTGCCTATGGATGCAAATTCTGCGCCAGCGGCCTTGATGGATGGAAGCGCAACCTCCACGCCGGCGAAATCGTCGATCAATTTCTACAGGTCGAGGCGATTTCAGGCGAAAAGATCAACAACATCGTTTTCATGGGCATGGGCGAACCGATGGCCAATTATGATAATCTTCTCCGCGCGATCGGCATTCTGAATGCCCCTTGGGGTGTGGGTCTCGGCGCCCGGCACATGACCGTATCGACCTCTGGCCTCGTTCCTCAAATCCGTAAGCTCGCAGCTCAACCGCTCCAGGTCCGACTCGCCATTTCCTTCCACGGCGCCACAGATGAGGTCCGCAGCACGATCATGCCGGTGAACAAAAAATATCCCGTCGAAGAGTTGGTCTCCGCCTGCGAAGATTACGTCCGCATCAAAAAACAGCGCATCACTTTTGAGTATATCCTCATACACGATGTCAACGATTCACTCGACCAAGCCCGTCTGCTGGCCAAACAAGCCCGCCGCGTCGGAGCCAAAGTCAACCTGATTCCCTATAATGCCGTGGACGGGCTCCCTTGGATCCGCCCGGAAGAGGATAGCCAGGACGCCTTCCTTGCGATCCTCCGAAATGCCGGAGCGGAAGCCACACTCCGCCGTGAAAAGGGTCACGATATCGCCGCAGCCTGTGGGCAACTTCGACTCCAAGTCGAAAAATCCTTTGCAGAAAAACCCGTCTTGAATTAGCGGTTTTAAGAATGGCTGATAACAACGAATTTCCACCCGAAGAGATTTGGGACGAATACGTCTGGGAGCGCTTCCTCCAGCAGCAGGATCGCAACACGGAAAAGTATTTTCAGTTACTTGAAAAATACATGGATGACCCGGATCGCGACGACATTATCGCCGAAGAAATGGGATGGGATGTTTTTGCCACAGCCCACGATGAGGAGGACGAAGTGGAAGATTTTTTGGCTGAGGCCACGGAACTCCTCTCAGGTGAATCAGGAGAGGATGAGGAAGATTACGAAAGCGAGTTTGAGGAATTCACCCAATCGCCCGTTTACGAAGATACTCTCCGTCTCCACCGTTGGGTGAACACCCTTTTCGACAAACGCGCGGATCTTCGCGAAAACCCCGAGGCGATCCGCTTCGCGACACGTTCTGCCGTATGTGGAGCCAAGCTCGCCGCCGCCCTTTGTGGCACCGAGCACTCTGAGATCGGGATGACAATCGCTTACCTCAAGCGCGCCCTGAAATCCGCTAACGACTCCCTCGAAGCCGCTCAAAAGCTTGCCGACGCAGGACACCTCGACCGCAGACGGGCCAACCACGCCCGCCGCCTCATTTTTCGAATTCGTGACCGCATCGTGGACTACATGCGTGATTACCGAGTGAAATGGCGTCAGCGTCACGATCGTTGATTGGCGCGGAAACCTCTTTTCCGCGCGCATCGCCAAACCACAAAAAAACCCCTTTCCAAGCTGAACGGGCCATTTAGATTAATCCCGCATGTTTGCCCGACTATCAGATAAACTTCAGGACGCCTTCAAAAACCTCCGCGGTCAGGGTAAAATCTCAGAATCTAATGTCACGGACGCGCTCCGAGAGGTCCGCATGGCACTGCTTGATGCCGACGTCCATTTTCAAGTGGCGAAAGATTTTATCGCGAAGGTCAAAGAGAAAGCCCTCGGCGAGCAGGTGCTACGAAGCGTCACGCCGGGCCAACAAATCGTCAAAATTTTCCACGAGGAACTCTGCGCTCTTCTTGGCGGAGATACAGCCCCGCTAGATCAGTCGAAGAACTGCCGTATCCTCATTGTAGGCTTGAACGGAGCCGGAAAAACAACCTCCTCAGCCAAGCTCGCGAGGCTTTTGAAATCCCAAGGTCGCTCGCCACTCCTCATCGCAAGCGATCTCCATCGACCCGCCGCCATCGACCAACTCGCCGTTCTCGCCGACCAGATCGAGGTTCCCGTTTTTCGCCCAGAGGACGGAGAGAGCGATATCCTTCGCTCCACGAAACGCGCCCTAGAATGGTGCGACTCGACTGGCGGCAATGTGCAAATCTTCGATACCGCCGGACGCCAAGAAATCGACGGTCCGCTCATCGAGGAACTCAAGCAGCTACGCGACTTTCTCCAACCGCAGGAAGTTCTCCTCGTCTGCGATGCTGCTACTGGCCAACAAGCCGTGAGCGTGGCGGAGCACTTTCACGCCGCCCTTGGTCTCACCGGACTCATCCTGACGAAACTCGATGGCGATGCCCGTGGCGGCGCCGCCCTCTCCCTTCGCTCGGTCACCGGACGCCCAATCAAATTCGCCGGCGTTGGAGAAAAGATCGACCAGTTTGAGACCTTCCATCCCGACCGCCTCGCCGGCCGCATCCTCGGAATGGGCGACGTGGTCAGCCTCGTCGAACGTGCCTCGGAGGCCATCTCCGAAGACGAAGCCCGCCGCATGGAGGAGAAACTCCGCACCGCCACATTCGACCTCACCGATT
>CAMBAQ010000216.1 GCA_945863785.1 Chthoniobacter flavus | reverse complement strand
TTCGGGAGAAGAATTGCTGCCACTCCGGCCCATATTGATCTTGGGCCAGAGAGAGTGATTCACAAGCAGGTAATCGAATCGCGAATAAATATCGGCCTCCGCCCAATAGTGAGTCCACGTAAAACCCCACCGATCCTTGAGGCGGATGTCGCGGAGCGCCATCGGCGACTTCGGCGGGCCGAGGATTTCCTGAACTGGGAATTCATTTTTGGAATCATTAAGGTCACCAAAGACGAGCAAGCCCGCATCCGGAGCGTCTTTTAAAATGGAATCGAGATACGCACGAACCGCGATGGATTCCCTCGCGCGAAATTTGGCTTCATCATACTCAGGCACTAAACGCTGAGACTTGAGGTGGAGACCGACCAACCGCAGCGTGGATGTGGGAGTAATCTGAAGGGTCACGTCCAAAATGCCACGGCACATTTGGAAGAAACGCCCATTGAGCTCTACCGGAACGCGGGAACGCGAATTGCGAGTGATGATGGGAAAACGACTCAGCAGGGCGATATGTCGGGATTCATCCGCTCCCTGTACCCATTCTGCATAGGGATAATCGAGCCCCACAGATGCAAGTCGTGACTGGAATTCGGCAAGGACTTTCTCGTCACCCATTTCCACAACACCCAAAATATCAGGCTTAATTTCACTCAGCACATCCAGAGAGGCATGAATCTCTTTTTCTGGCTTGGGTTGATCTGGCAACATCTTGCCTCCCACCTGACGCGACATGGGGAGATAATTCTTAAGATTGTAAGAAGCTACAATAACGTCCTTCGCTGGCAAGATGGCCAGCGACGCTAAAGAGAGCGCGAGGACAATCGTCCAAGAGGGGATTTTCAAATCGGCTCAGGCCGGATTGTGAGGCTGTTTTTCAACAACCTCTTTGCTTTCGACTGGGGAGGCCGAGTTCGACACACCCTGATCGAATTCTTCACGGGCTTTTTTAAACTCTCCAATGCTTTGCCCGATACCACGCGCTAACGCAGGCAATTTTTTCGCACCAAAAAGAAGCACACAAATGATAAATATAAAAATCATTTCAGGCCAACCGGGCATCGCC
Source organism: Chthoniobacter flavus (assembly GCA_945863785.1). Taxonomy (GTDB): domain Bacteria; phylum Verrucomicrobiota; class Verrucomicrobiia; order Chthoniobacterales; family Terrimicrobiaceae; genus UBA967. The sequence goes on along the minus strand of CAMBAQ010000216.1, from coordinate 2,016 downwards.
ATAGCAAGGAGTGGAGTGGACATATATGATTAGATAAACCACACGCCACGTATTAGCAAACATTTCCACTGGTTGAGTAACAACAGACGTGCAGTTCAGACGTGGAAGGATTCCATTTTATCCACAACTGCATCGATAGTTTGAGCCGGAGTTATTTGCGCAGAGTGATGTCGCGATCGATTGGTGAAGGATGAATCAGTTAATATCGCATTCAGTTTCGCGGACATCGAATCTGAGTTAATGGAATGCCTCGATAGGATTTCCGCAACGCCCAAGCGCTTCATTCGAAAAGCATTGTCTGGCTGATCAAAGGAGAAGGGGATGATCACTGATGGAATTCCGGCACGGAGGGCTTCCGCACACGTACCGATGCCCCCTGCGTGGACAACTGCTGCGGATCGGGGAAGGATGTCGTTAAGACGCGCGTATTCCACAGCTAGAACATTCGGATTTGATTTATCGAGCAAAGGGACTTCTCTCCCAGTGAGTAGCACAGCACGTCGATTGAGACGGTGTGCCGCTTCGCAAGCCTCACGATAAAATGCAGGCTCAAAATGAGCCACGATGGAACCCAACGTAAAAACCACTGGCGGTTCTCCAGAAGAAAGGAAGTCCGCCACAATGCGGTCTGCTGGGAGCGGCGGTTGTTCAAAAAAGGGAAACCCAGCTTGAAGAGTTTTTACGGGCCAATCAGGCTGGGTCTTAGCGAAGAAGGAGGGAAACATCGCCAGCGTACCGTGGGGAGAATGCTTGGCATCAAAGATGGGATTCGGGCCGAGAGGAAGCCCGAGGCTGCGGCGAAATGCAAAATACGGCTTCGCCCACATGCGTCCTTGAATGCGACCTGCGATGTAGGCGAGTTGGTGGATCCATTTTCCGAGGTGTCGGAGAGGATGCAAGAATGGGGCTGGAGCCAGCACACAAGGATCGCTCGCAGAGAGAAACGACGTCGGCGCGAGAACGACATTCAACCAAGGAATTCCGATCTCCGCAGCCACAATGGGAGCGGTGTATAGAAGCTCCCCCACCACGAGCAAATCAGCCCCCTTTGCCGCCGAGCGGAGGTCAGCGTGCGTATCCGCAAGTTCCGCAAAAGCGACCTCGCGCAGCAATCGCTCTGGCCCCCGCCGCATATCGAAATAATAAGCCAAGCGAGCAGGATCCGAAGGAATCGCAGGCCTCAATGGATAAAATTCCACACCTGCACGCCGAACATTATCCTCATAGTTTGGCGATGCCGCAACGGCAACATCATGTCCCCTCCCCTGCGCGGCTACGGCCATCGCAAGAAGGGGGTGCAAATCCCCGAGCGAACCGAATGAGGCAAACGCAATACGCATCACCCAAACGCTAGCAAGCGAATCTGCGATGACGAGCCTGTATCCTTAGCGAAATCCACATTCACATTTGAAGATCACAAAAATCGGATACAATGCAGAGCAACTGAACTCGTATTTTCATGACTATGCCGAATAAACTCGCCCACTTGCTATCACCTCTTGATCTACATGGCCTCTCCTTGCGCAACCGAGTAGTCATGGCACCGCTCACACGAGCAAGAGCCGGAGTAACCCGGGTGCCGAATGATTTGATGCAGGAATACTACATCCAACGCGCCTCTGCCGGACTGATCATTTCCGAGGCTGTGACGATTTCCGAGCAGGGATTCGGTTGGATTGATTCGCCTGGCATCTACAACGAGGAGCAAGTCGAAGGATGGAAAAAGATCACCACAGCACTTCACGATAAAGGAACACCGATTTTCATGCAGCTCTGGCATTGCGGTCGAGCTTCGCATAGCAGCTTCCACGCTGGCAAACCGCCCGTATCGTCATCAGCGATCAAACTCAATGGTGACACGATCCACTCGCCTGCGGGCAAACAACCTTATGAAACACCAAGAGCCCTCGAAACGCACGAGGTCGCCGCTGTCGTTCAGGATTATCGACGCGCTGCCGAACGCGCCAAGGCGGCGGGATTTGATGGTGTCGAAATCCATGCTGCAAACGGCTACTT
>CAMBAQ010000215.1 GCA_945863785.1 Chthoniobacter flavus | reverse complement strand
ACCAAAAACGAAATCCTCATCTTTGCCGATGCGGACACGCAATTTGACCGCCATGCGGTCGCCATTTTAGCAGGTACATTTGAGGACAATCGGATTGGCGCGGTTTCCGGTCATGCCCGCGTGGGCAATCGCTCCACATTCCTCGCACGTTGCCAAGACTTGGAATACATCTGCGGATTTAACCTTGATCGCCGAGCCTATGCGACATGGAACTGCATCACCGTTGCTCCAGGAGCGATCAGCGCCATACGCCGTAAGACAATCCTAGCCGCTGGTGGTTTTTCATACGAAACCCTTGCGGAAGACACCGACCTCACCCTTGCCATTCACAAAACGGGATACCGAGTCGAATACCAGCCCAAAGCCATTGCCTACACGGAAGCTCCTGAAACATTTTCAGCCCTCGCGAGCCAAAGATTTCGCTGGGCCTATGGAACACTCCAATGCGTTTTCAAACACGCCGACATCCTTTTCAATCCGCGCTACAAGGCGCTTGGATTTCTGAGTCTCCCGGGAATCTTGTTTTTCCAAATTGTGCTAGTCGCCTTTTCTCCTGCCATCGATGTGCTTTTTATTGAATCAATGCTCATGGGGCGTGCCGGCGCGATTCTGCCCTATTTCCTCGCCTTTATCCTATGCGATGTGGTGGTTGCTGCCGCAGCTCTTAAGATGGAAGGATTGCCCGTAATACAAGCCCTTCGCATTATCCCACAACGATTCTTATACCGTCCCTTGCTGGGATATGTCGTGTGGAAATCCCTTCTCCATGCGATGCGCGGTGCCTGGGTCGGATGGGGCAAGCTTCAGCGATCCGCAAGCGTCTCAATACCATGAAAAAGTTCTTAGCAATCCTCCTTCTGTTTTGCGTTCTCTCTCAAGGCAAGGCTTCTCCGATTGAGGGAAACACCAAGGAGCATAAAGGGGTTTTATTCGGTGCCTACATGGACTTCGGCGAAACGGAGGACGCTGTCACCCTCGAGGGCATTGAGGATTTTGAGAAACTCGCAGGCAAGCGCCCGGCGATCATCGCTTCGTCGAGTTACTGGGGAGAACAATCTTTCCCTAAAAAAAATCTCGCACTCATCGACCGCCACGGTGCTACGCCGCTCATATTCTGGTCCCCATGGGACAAACCCTACGATCAAAATAAAGGCCCCGATCGTTTTTCGCTGAGAGAGATTCTAGCTGGAAAATGGGATGCCTATATTGACGCTTGGGGTGACGGCGCAAAAGAATTCGGCAGGCCCTTTCTTGTTTCTTTCTGCAACGAAATGAATGGCGACTGGTTCCCTTGGTCCGGGTGCTTCTATGGTGCAAAAAAAGGCGGTAATGAGGTTTTCAAGCGGGCTTGGCGCTACGTCATCGACAGGGTCAGGGCTCGCGGCGCCAGCAATATTCGCTGGGTCTTTCACGTCAATGCGTTTCCAGCAGAAAATGATATGTGGAATATGATGGCCGCCTACTATCCTGGGCCGAATTATGTAGATTGGCTGGGGCTCAGTGTTTACGGGAAGCAGTTCCGTAACAGTGACGACTGGGCCGAGTTCAGACCCCTTCTCGACTGGCCCTATAAGGAACTTACGGCGATCGACCCTGTGAAACCCGTCATGATTGCCGAATTTGGCGTTGGCGATTTTCCCAAGTTAGGAAGCAAAGCTGAATGGATCAACGACGCACTTAGCATGATCCCGGAATACCCACGAATCAAAGCAGCCGTTTACTGGCACGAACGTTGGCAAAATCAGGATGGTTCCTTCAGTAACATCCGAATCAATTCCTCACCCCCCGTTTTAAAGGCCTTTCGTGAGGGAATCAGCCACCCATTGTGGATTCCCTCAAAAAAAGAAAACGATCAGCGTTAGACCGTCATCGGCATGTTGATTCGAGAATGTTTTTCTAATTCAAACATCATTAGGATATGAATGTCTTTGGAGACTCCAATTTATGAAAGAAAAAGTCGTTGATCCACGCGTAAGAGACCTCACCGCTGATGTCGCTGAAGGGAAAGCAGCAAGACTCATCGAGGAGATGATCGATACGTCACTGGGATTCGGACGTGACAACGCGAGCATCGGTGAAATCAAGCTCATGAATCGTGCGCTCCGCGAACTACGTCACGCCGCGAGTGTTTTTGCAAAATACAATCGGGTCCGCAAAGTTGCAGTCTTTGGAAGTGCCCGCACTGGCGAGGATCAGGAAGAATACAAACAAGCGGAGAGTTTCGGTAAAAAGATTGTCGAACATGGATACATGGTCATAACCGGTGGAGGCGATGGCATCATGGGCGCAGCACAAAAGGGCGCTGGCGCTGAAAAGAGCTTCGGCCTCAACATCCGCCTTCCTTTCGAGCAATCAGCAAATCCGACCATTCACGGCGATCCGAAACTCATCAATTTTAATTATTTTTTTACACGCAAATTAAATTTTGCAAAGGAAACCAATGCCTTCGCTCTTTTTCCTGGAGGCTTCGGAACGCACGATGAGGGCTTTGAGATCCTCACGCTCATGCAGACCGGTAAAATGCCGATCGTACCTGTGGTGATGCTTGATCGTCAGAATGGCCACTACTGGGAAACCTGGCGTCGCTTTGTCACGAATGATCTTTTGCACAAAGGTCTGATATCCGAAAGCGACTTTAATCTCTTCCATGTCACGTACGATGTGGACGAAGCCGTGAAACAAATCACGGACTTCTACAGGAATTTACACTCCTACCGCTGGGTGAGGGAAAAAATGGTCATTCGAATTCAACGCCCTATCACAAAAGAAGCCTTGGAATCACTCAACGACCGCTTTGCGAATATGCTGTCAGTGGAAAAAATTGAGCAAGTTGACCCATTGCCGGAAGAATCTGACGACGTTCACCTTCAAAACCTGCCAAGACTTGTTTTGACACCTCACAAAAGGGAGTTTGGAAAATTTCGCCTTTTATTGAATGCGATTAATGAGTCAGCGGTCGTTGGCGGGTGCGCTTAAATAGTTGGCGCGTTCGGCAAGGATCGCTGAGGCGATACTATCGGCCAGCTTCTGTCTCGTTTTAGAGGATTGAACGATCGCATTTTCATTGCGATTGGAAACAAATCCCAACTCACACAGAACCGCTGGAC
>CAMBAQ010000214.1 GCA_945863785.1 Chthoniobacter flavus | reverse complement strand
AATAAGGGATACCGACGCACATAAGGAAAAACGCGAATAAAAACCTGCATAGGCTCGACTATCTCAACAGCGCGACAGTGTGACAACCCCGCTCTGCCCGAGCGTATTTTCGCACCCTCTTATTGAAAAACGCCCAAAGCAGTGTTGATGCCGCCACGGGATTTGATTTACTGACACCGGATGTCTCCCACACTGCTGATTGTCGATGATGAGAAAAACACGCGTGACGGATTGCGTAACGCGCTCTCCGATGCTTTTGAGGTTTACGTGGCAGCAGATGTCGATGGCGCATTACAAACCATCGAGAGCGTTCCGGTTGATGTGATTCTCACCGATCTCAAACTTGGCGGCGCTGATGGCATGTCACTCATTCAAACTGTAACAAAGCGCACCAATCCCCCCATCTGCATCATGATGACGGCCTATGGATCGGTGGATACAGCCGTCGAAGCAATGAAACATGGCGCCTATGATTTTGTGACAAAGCCAGTGAATATCGACCGCCTGGAAATGCTCATCAAGCGGTCCATTCGGGAGAGAAATACATCCCTCGAAAATAAAGAATTGCGATCCAAAGTGGAACGTCAGTTCAAGATCGAGGGCATGATTGGCCACTCGCCAGTGATGACCGAGGTCTTTGAAACAATCAAACAGGTCGCCCCTTCGCGAGCTACCGTGCTTATCCAAGGCGAGAGCGGAACCGGGAAGGAACTGGCCGCCCACGCCATCCACCACCTGAGCCAGCGGGCGAAAGAAAAATTTGTCGCCGTGCATTGCGCCGCCCTGACTCCAGAGTTGCTCGCCAGCGAGCTTTTCGGCCATGAAAAGGGCGCCTTTACAGGAGCCCACGAGCGCCGGATCGGACGCTTTGAGCAAGCTGCAGGAGGCACCTTATTTTTAGATGAAATCGGAGAAATCGACCTCAGCACGCAGGTCAAAATCCTACGCGTTCTAGGCGAGCGCACCTTTGAGCGCGTGGGTGGCGGGGAAACCCTTTCCACTGATGTGAGGCTCATCGCCGCGACCAACAAGGATCTGTCGCAACTCGTCGCCGAGGGCAAATTCCGCGAAGACCTTTTTTTTCGACTTCACGTGGTTCCACTCACTATGCCGCCACTCCGCGACCGCAAGGTAGATATCCCCATGCTAGCGGAATCCTTCCTCAAGGAATCGGCACTAGAAAATTCCAAACCCCACCGTGAACTCAGCTCCGAAGCGATGGCGCGGATTCTTGATTACGACTGGCCAGGAAATGTACGCGAACTACGAACTGCGATCGAGCATGGCGTGGTGATGTCCACCAGCGCGCAGATTGGGCTTCGCGACTTGCCGTCCTCACTTCGAGGAACCGTTTCGCAAAGCGTCCCCTCCCCCGCTCTCTCGGGACTAAACATCCGCGATACGGAAACAAACCTCATTCTCAAAGCACTCGAAAGCTGTGGAGGAAACCGCAGCGAAGCCGCTGAAAAACTCGGTATCAGTCGACGCACGCTCCATCGTCGCCTCAATGAAATGCAGCTTTTTAAAAGAGCCGAAAAAAATTAAGTCCTGAATGAAAAAGCCACCGAAAGGCACTCCTGCCGTCTCGCCCCCTATTCCTCGGGAAGGATTTTCTATCGATATACGCAGCGTCGCGCTTGTGATTCTAGCCGTCTCACTGGCGTTCGTTTATCTCTTCGTTCAATTTCGAGGGTTTTCGATATCCGCCGCGATGGATCAGGCTCAAATCTCCCGCGAGATCGCTAAAGGAAATGGTTATACGACCCAATACATCCGCCCACTCGCGATCTGGCAACTCGAGCACGCCGGCAAGCCCATTCCTAGCCACCACTTCCCCGAATTCCTTCAAGCTCCGCTGCATCCTCTCGTCAACGCCTTCCCGCTCAAATTGGTTCAAACCGATTGGAAGCTCACGCCGCTGGATATCATTTATATTGGCGACCGCATGATCGCGGGTGTCTCGATCCTCTTTTTCCTCTTGGCCGTGATCGTCTGGTATTTTGTGGGTGCGACTTTGTTCGATAAAAAAATAGCTCTCATCGGCTGCGCCGCACTCATTTTGACGGATATGATGTGGCAGTTCTCGCTCTCGGGTCTTCCCCAGATGCTGATGCTCTTTCTTTTTGGATGCACGACTTGGCTCACCTTGCGCGCCATTGAATGCCGCGATCTCGGAACTTCCACTCTCCTCCACATCTTCGCCTGCTCGCTCGTTTTTGGACTCCTCACGCTCGCCCACGTAGTCGGGTTTTGGATTTTTCTAGGTTGGCTGTTTTTTGTTCCCTTTTATTTTCGTCGCCGAAGCCTAAACACCCTCGTTGCCGTACTCGGATTTCTCTTGGTAGTTGGACCATGGCTCGCTCGCAATCATTACATCTGCGGCAACCCCCTCGGCCTTGCCGGATACGAAATGATCACGCCACCCGGAACGGCCGAAACCGAATACATGCGAACGCTTGTTGGCCCTCCTTTATTTTCTGCCTCGGCCATGTTCAAACGCCTCGGGACAGCGCTCAACTACCAAGTGGGACATGTTTTTGACTTTCTCGGGATGAATGCGATGGCGTTGATGTTTTTTGCATCCCTCCTGCACCGATTCAAGCTCTCCAATGCCGCTTCTTTTAGACCAATCCTCCTTCTGATGTGGTTCGGCGCATTCCTCGGAATGGGCGTGTTCGGTGTCACTGAAAGCATCTCCCCCAATCAATTTCACGTTCTCTTCGTTCCCTTTTTCCTCTTTTACGGTCTGTCTTTTTTTATGGTTCTTTGGACTCGACTGGAAATCCACAATCCGAAAATCAAATCCGCCTTCATCGCCTTTCTCCTTATTCTTTGCGCCCTACCACTCATCGGCACGTTGCTATCCGGTCCGGACCGCGCGATCCAATGGCCACCATACGTTCCCCCATTTATTGCCGTATTGGGAGATTGGTTTGAAGAAAATGAGGCTATCTGCTCCGACATGCCCTGGGCTGTGGCCTGGTATGCTCAGCGCCAATCGCTCCTCCTTCCCAAGACAGTCAAGCAATTCAACCGCATTAGCGATTACCGGCTCCTTGGAAAATCTCTCACTGGACTTGACCTCTCGCCCCTGACCGGCAACCGCTCGCTTTTTTCGGAGGTCTA
>CAMBAQ010000213.1 GCA_945863785.1 Chthoniobacter flavus | reverse complement strand
GGCTTGGATAGACGTCTGGCAACCAATGTGGCAAGCAAAACAGCCAGCACAACGCCGCCGATGCCCACAGTCAGAGTCTGTATGGTCATTTGAAAAACCGGAGCCAGAATGATTTCCTCGGGCACAGTCAACACCAGCTTCCATCCCGTTTTAGGGGCCGTGCACCAAAAAATGCGCTGCGAACCTTTATCAAGGTCGAGTTGCGTTGAACCCTCGGCACTGGCTGCAATCTCGTAACCGGAAGGCAGTGTGGAAATGTGTGCTCCGGGAAACCCCTTACGTAAAATCAGGGACAGGTCGGGGTGCGCAATGATGCGGCCCGTTCGGTTCGCGAGGTAGGCAGATTGAGGTTTGCTTTCATTCAAGCTTTCCTGTGTGTGGAGGCGGATCTTGATTTCCTTCACGATCGCCACAATCTGATCCAGCGCCAAGTCGGCCCCGGCTACCCCGATGAGGTGGGAGTCCTGATCGAAGATCGGCGTGGTAATACTGACCATGCTGATGTTGGAACTCCCCTGGTCAAAATAAGGTTCTGTGAAGTAGGTGGTGCGCGACGATTTGGGGCCATTATACCACTCTTGGCGGGCATCATGGTAATCGTATTCCACGGGCGTCAGCGCAGGCCACGTCTTGCGATGGAGGGCAATGCAGGAGCCAGGATTTTTCCAGTCCATATCTTCGTAGGCGATGTAGAGTCCATAAACATCCTCCTTCGGAGTTTGGTTGAGGAGTTCGCGGATATACTGCTCCATTTGGGGGTTGGGATTCCTTCCATAGGATTGCTGAAGAGTGGCGATGCTTTTGGGGAGCATTGCGATACGGGAAACCAAATCGTCGAGCTGGTTGGCGGAGTCGCGCACCTCTTCCATGGCTCGTGAGCTCGCTTGCTCCAGCAGTTCCGCTCTAGTGAGGCGGTAATTGACCCAAATCGTAATTCCGAGGGCGAGTACGGATGCGGCCCCGACATAAATCTGCAACTGGCGGGAAATCCGTCGCCGGAAGAAATCCGTGAGGGCGTTGCGAGCAGGATTCACGACTGGGAGATGCTCTTATGGATCGTCACTAGATTTTTTTCATGATCCCGCAGGTAGGTCATGGTATCTGCGATTTTTCTCAGAAGGAGAATGCCGAGCCCTCCGGTTGGACGTTCCTCGACGGGAAGACTGGTGTCCGGTTCCTGAACGTCGAGGGGATTAAAATAAACTCCATCGTCGACATATTGAACCACGAGTCGGTCGCTCTCGATGTTCAACTCAACTCCGATGAGGTGCTCCTCATTGTCGGTGTAGCCAAAGTTGATCGTATTTGTGGCGAGTTCCTCCATCGCAAGGATTGTCAAATACGATGTGTCCGGAGGCAGGTTGAATGGGGTGAGCCAGTTCAAAGCCGTATCCAATGCCTTGGAAAGGTCGGGGAGGGTATTCTTGAATTCCAATTTCAGTTGGGTCGGCATGGTTAAAATTGAATTTGAATGATGGAAAAATCGTCGTCCAGCGGTTCAGTCCCATGTTTGGAATGCACCCAAGATTCGAGTTTGTCGAGCGTATTGGTTTGGCCATTGTTCTCGAGTATGAAATCTTCGAAATCATCGAATTCCATCACTTCGCCGTCGGGAGTTCTTATTTCGTAGCAGCCATCGCACAGCACGAACAAGGTGGCGCCAACCGGGATTTGGCATTCACTCGACGCGTAGGGGACGTCTTCCATCACGCCAATGATCATTCCGGGAGTGGCAAGGCGGGTGGGGGATTTTGTTCCATCCGGCTTGGGTGAGATCAGGAGCGCTGGCGGATGGCCGCCTGTGGAATAGCGGAGCGTGCGTTCGGGAGCATGATAGACCCCATACCAAATGGTGAAATACAGATTGTTCTGGCGTTCCATCTGAAACGCATTGTTCAGGGCAAAAAGAACCTCATCCGGATTACGAAAATCGACGCTAGGCAAGGCATCCGAGCGGAGCGCATTGATTGCCGTCGCTGATAAAAGAGCGGCCCCCACGCCATGCCCGCAAACGTCGAGCAGGTAGATGGCAAAGTGATCGGCATCTATCCAGTGGTAGCCAAAGGTATCGCCGGCGAGTTCCGAGGAGGGTTGGTATTTCCAATCGACTCGGAGGGGGGCGGTGCAGGGGTCGGGAAGGATCGAGCGCATATAGGCGGATGCCTCCTCGAGTTCCTTGTGGAGTCGGGCTTGCGTTTCCTCGATCACACGCAAATGCCGCTGCTCCACATCGCGTAGGTTTTTTTTCTCCAAGCAGGCGTTTAACCTCGCGCGAAGCAATGTCGGATTCAGAGGTTTCGGTAGGTAATCTTCGGCTCCGGCCTCAATGCAGCGGGCGACGCTCTCCATCTCATCCAAAGCCGATATCATGAGCACCGGAATGTGCCGCAATGTGGGATCGGCTTTGATTTGAAGCAGCACGGAATAGCCATCGAGCACGGGCATCATGACATCGAGCAAAACGAGATCAAATGCCCCAGAACGCAGGATATCGAGTGTCTCTAGGCTGTTGGTGGTTTTTGCGACGTCCAGTCCGTGGTGTTCCAATCGGCGTACGAGCAACTCCAGATTTTCCGGGTTGTCATCGACGGCCAGAATGCGACCGGTCATCGGAAATAAGGGGTCAGCAACCTCTGGGTTGGAGGGGTGAGGGGAAGCTGTCGTAGAGGGGGGGGCCGCAGGCTTCGCGTTGATGAGATCAAGCAGATGATGCGCGGCTGTATGGATTTTTTGCAAATCCGGTATCAGGGTGCTTGGGTCCTTCGCGACAGCGTCTTCGATCAGTATCTCGCTGAAGCCGATGATGTGATTCACGGGCGTTCGCATGTCGTGGCGCAACTGCGCAAAGGGATCCGGCAAAGTCTGTAAATCGTTGATCAATTCGGTCGTGATTTGTCGAGCTGGGTTTGCATTTTTTCGAGGAGGCGGATTAGGTCGATCGGCTTGGTATCGTAGTCGTCGCAACCCGCTTCGAGGGCTTTATCCAAATCGCTGGACATGGCATGGGCGCTGAGACCGATCACAGGAATGCGGGCTGTTGCAGGATCGTCTTTTAATGTGCGTGTCGCCGTCCATCCGTCCATCACAGGAAGGCTCATGTCCATAAGAATGAGCGTGGGATTTTCGCTGCGGGCCATTTC
>CAMBAQ010000212.1 GCA_945863785.1 Chthoniobacter flavus | reverse complement strand
GCCGATGAACTCGTCGCCTACTACCAAGGCCTTTGCGCGAAATACCCGATCATTTCCATCGAAGACGGCTGCGCTGAGAACGACTGGGTCGGCTGGAAAAAACTCACCGACGCACTAGGATCCACGACTCAACTCGTCGGTGACGATCTGTTTGTGACCAACGTGGACTTCCTGCAAAAGGGAATCAACCAAGGTGTTGCCAACTCGATCCTGGTGAAGGTGAACCAAATCGGCACACTCACGGAAACACTCGACGCCATCGAACTGGCCAAGGAAAACCGCTACACGGCTGTCATCAGCCACCGCTCGGGCGAAACCGAAGACGTCACCATCGCCGACATCGCCGTGGCTACGAATGCGGGCCAGATCAAGACCGGTTCCCTCTGCCGCACCGATCGCGTGGCGAAATACAATCAACTCCTCCGTATCGAAGAGGAACTCGGCGACAACGCCATTTTCGGGGGTAAGATGCGCTAGCATCTCTTTCCGGCAGCTTAAGGCCCTTCCCTTCCTTTTGGAGGAGAAGGGTCTGCCGCCGGGCCAATTTGAAAACTCTCTTTTTCCATCCCCCCCAATCGCTCGACGCATTTCCATACGCGTCGTTAGGGAAAGCTTTTCTCAAAGCCCCTTTTTTCTGCGCATCACACGTTCCATTTGCTCACGGGATATTCGTATCTTAGTGTAGTCCTTTTATTATGTCCGGTCTCACTCTCGAAATCTTTTTAATCTTCGTTTTGCTCTTAGCGAATGGTCTTTTCGCCATGGCGGAGATCGCCGTAGTCGCATCAAGAAAAGCCAGACTCAAAACCATGATCGAGGAAGGCAGCGCCGGGGCCAAGTTGGCCCTCGCTCTCTCGAATGCGCCTGGCAAGTTCCTCTCCACCGTGCAGGTGGGCATCACTCTCGTGGGGGTTCTCGCCGGAGCGGTCGGCGGTGCCAACATCGCGAACAGGCTCACTCCGCTCGTAGAGCAAATCCCTTTTCTCAAAACCTATGCGGATCTGATATCCCTCTTCATTGTAGTGAGCCTGATCACTTATCTCTCGGTTGTGATCGGCGAACTGCTCCCGAAACGCATTGCGCTCAATAATCCCGAGCGAATCGCCTCTGCCATGGCGAAGCCCATGAACGGCCTCTCGGCGATATTTTCCCCGCTCGTGAATTTCCTCAACTTCACCAGCGACTCGCTCATGGCGGCCCTGGGAGTCCGAAAAAATAAAGAGTCTTCCGTTTCCGAAGAAGAGGTTCGCGTTTTGATCGACGAAGGCCTGAGTGCCGGCATTTTCAAGAAGGCCGAAAAAGAGATGGTGGAAAGCGTATTCGACCTCGACGAGCAATCCGCCGGAAGCCTCATGACTCCCCGCGCCCGGATGATCTGGCTCTCGCTTGATGATGAGGATGAGGAAAACTGGCGCCGTATCGCCGGCAGCGGGCATTCCCACTTTCCCGTTTATCAGGAAACCCGTGACAACGTGATCGGAATGGTATCGGTCAAATCCCTCTGGGCAAACCTCTCGCTCGCCGGTCGCGTGGAACTCCGCGCACTCGTGACCCCGCCGCTCTACGTTCCCAATGCGATGCCGGCCAGCAAGCTCATCGAGGAATTTAAAAAATCCGGCAAACACATTGCTCTCGTCGTGGATGAATTCGGGGGATTGCAAGGTCTGGTGACCCTCAACGATGTGATGATGGCGATCGTGGGCAACCTACCCGAGCGAGAGCAACGTCACGAACCCAAGGCCATTCTGCGGCAAGATGGAACTTGGATTGTCGATGCCATGCTGGATATCGACGAAGCCAAGGATAGTCTCGGCATCGAGAAAGACCTGCCCGGCGACGACGAGAACCGCTACTCCACACTCGGCGGATTCATGCTCTTCCGCCTAGGCCACCTGCCTCGCGAGGGAGAGAAATTCCAATGGGATCGCTTTGAATTTGAAGTCATCGATATGGACCGCCAACGCATCGACAAGGTGCTGGTTACTCAAAAGGCCCTGAAGCTGGACGATACGAGTGAAGCTGACGCTGAGGATTGAATCCGAATTCAGCAGAATTGACCACAACCGACCAAAGGGAGATAGATTGCCAAAGGCAACTCCGCAGGAGTGAACGCAGTGAATCAAAGGACACAACCGAGAAGGCTGGGAGCCTTTGAGAAAGGCCAATCCTAGGTTGGCCCGCAGGGCGAATCGAGAACTTGGGGAAGGTCGAAGAAAGACTGCCGATAGGCAGCTCCGAAGGAGAAGCGGGTTGGGAAAACCTGCAAATCAACCGAGCGGGGGCGAGCGAGTCAAAGAGCACAGAGAATCAGCTGTTTAAATTCCATAAGGATACAATCTTTTGTGTGACATCAGAAACCCTTAATGAATTTCTGTGAATCCTTTTAATTGATTCGCTACGCTCACCCCCTTTGGGCTGCCTTCGGCAGTCTTTCTACGCTGCGCTTCGGTTGCCCTTGCTGGGTTACACTTTATACCAAAAGCCGCTTGCTTTTGGATTTTAGTAGAGGGGCACAGCGCGTCTCGCCTGTGTGCTGCGCTCTGCTCCTTTGGTTCCGGTGGGCAGGGTGCGAGAAAGTAGACCAGTCTCCACACGGCCGAGACGGCCATGCCCCCCTTTTCCGCTGCAAAGTCTAATCTCAAAGGGACAATGGTATTAGTCTTCCCCTTTTCGTTAAGCGCTCTTTGGGCTCTCTGGCCTTGGTTTGACTTCAGGGAGGGAGACCGTTGAATTTTATTTCTCCTTCTTCGCCAAAAGAAGTTACCTACCTTAAATGCAAGTTTATTGCATTTAATAGTTGACTGTTATCAAGCGGACCCTTATTGCAAGTGGCATGCATCTAAACTTGACGGATGCGATCCATAATCATGAAAATAAATTCCTCTGAATCGACGCCTTCAACACCGAAAAAGCTACCTGTGACAGTGCTTTCAGGCTTTTTGGGAGCGGGAAAGACAACGCTGCTCAACCATGTTCTCAACAACCGGGAGGGACTGCGCGTGGCGGTGATCGTGAATGACATGAGCGAGGTGAATATTGATGCCGAGCTTGTTCGCGAGGGCGGGGCGGAGCTGAGCCGCACGGAGGAAAAACTCGTTGAAATGAGCAATGGCTGCATCTGCTGCACGCTGCGTGATGATTTGTTGAAAGA
>CAMBAQ010000211.1 GCA_945863785.1 Chthoniobacter flavus | reverse complement strand
TCCGCCACCTTGCCAGAGCCGTTTTGCCAAAGCGGTAGCGGGATTTCAAATTTCACCCCCGCAAGGGCTTCTGGCTCAATGCCCGTGGGCTCATCGCGAAATCTTTCCCCTTCGATGAAAAGCCCCACCCCCACATCCTCCCAGCGCGAAGCATGGGAAAGCGAGACGCTGGTTTCGCCAGAGCGAAGAAGAATTTCCGCCAACTCCAAATCCGCCCTTTTCCCTGCAGTCCTTGCCTCGGGGATGGAACTCGGCAGAGCGAGGCTCTCATTGACTTCCAATGCCGCATCAGCGGCGAGCCCTAGGCATTCGCCCAATCGGGCGGATGCCTCCACTTCAAGCACGCGAAGCGCCTCCACTTTCGCATGGAGAGTCGATTCCGAGAGTTTCGCCTGCTGCAAATCGAGCTTCGAGCGAAAGCCCGCATCGACGCCCTCCGCGAGCGATTTCGTGAAAGCCGCTGCCAAATCCGCTTGGCGACCAGAGACGGCGACGGCCTCTCGCGCAGCCACAAATTCATAGAACGCTTTGCGAGTTGTCACTGCCAGTTGCCATTCCTTTTCACCGACTTCCAGCCCAGCGATTCGCACATCCCAATCCGACAACTCCCGTTCCAATCGAAGGCGACCAGTGAGGGGAAATCTTTGCAGGACTCCCGCCATCACACGCCCCTCAAAATCCCGCCCAACCGCGACCTCGGTCTCCAACTCGGGATTTGGCAGCCTACCTGCTCCCCGCGCACGCCCCTCCGCCTCTTGAACCAGAAAGCGAGCGGAAACGAGCTCCTTGTTTCCTTTTATTGCAATAGCGACAGACGATTCCGCAGTCAGTCGCATGGGCCCTTGCGCAGCCATCGAATAGCTTAGAAAAAATAAAATCAGGATCGGCACAACGCTCTTCATCTTGCTTGGGAATGATTCAAACACATCTTTCCGCATTTGTCCTCATCACTTAATACGCGAGCCAATTGACAAAGGATAAAATCACCCCCAGCAGAAACTCTTAGACTCTTAATCTCATCAATGCGAAATGGAAACTGATGCTCCATATCAGCCGCAGTTTCGTCCATCAAGCGGTCAAACTTGAAAAAAACAATAGCTAGGTGTAGTGTAAAATGCGCCGTATCGCCCCCCCTCTTGTTCCTTCTTATTTTCCAAAAATCCAATCACTCATGAAAAATTTACCGCAGCATGAATTTTTAAAGCGTCGATTCTTTCAAGGACTGAAAAGGAAATTACACTTCATTATCTTTGTGATTTTCATTTCATCGGCATTGGTGTCAGCGCAGGCCGCGAATACTACCTACACCTCTGGAACCACACTCCCGTCGCGAATCCAATGGAACGCCAACTTTGGCTATTGTGGCGAGGTCTCGTTCATCAGCGCCGGTCTCTACTACGGCCAGTACATCTCGCAATACGACGCCAGAGCCATCGCCAGCAAGAATACTCGGCAGAGTCTGGAAAGTTCCCAACTCCTGCTCGGAGTCAATGACGTCGCCACAGCCAAAGCGATGCACCTCAAAGCAACGGCATTCAACACGGCCAAAAACCCTAATTCGACAACGTTTCTCACCTGGGTCAAATCCAACGTGAATGCCGGCTACCCAGTAGTGATCGGTGTTTTCATGAACCAATCCCGCTTCTACGGAACGACAAACCTCAACGCCGGAGACAGCGAGTATGACCACATCGTGGCAGTCACCGGAATCACGTCGACCCGCCCGTTGACTGGACCGGCAACTTACTACGCCGACGACACACTCACGTTCAATGACAACGGACTGTGGACTGGCACGAACGGTCAACCTCAGAACACATTCAGCTATCCGTTCGGCACCTTCCCGACGACACGCCAAAAAGCCAATGCAAAGACGGGGCCTGTTTACTCACTGAAGAGTGGCGCTGACTATGGAATCGCCATCACCGGCATCATCGATCTCAGCCGCGAAACTATCCCCGTACGATTGAGGACCAGCACTAACATAGAGACACCCGGGATCGTCAACGGCTCCAACACGCGCCCCGCCGCCAAGACAATCACTCTTACCATCACCATCTCGAACCTCAAACCTGGCATCAGCTACAATCTTTACCGCTACAACACCATGGCCAATGTCCCCGAATCCAACATCAACGCCAAGGCCGCCAAGGCCGCTCAGAGGTGGACGATTACCATCCCCACAGGCTCAACCTACACTATGACGCAGACCATCAACTCCAACGAGATTGCCGTCTATCGCGCCGTCCCCGTCGGGGCACCGTAATGCGGCAACGAATGTTACTGCCACATATAACGGATTGATAAACCTGCTGCCGAAATTTCCGCAGTGACAGATTCCGAATCAGTTTTTACGGTTCATTGCTGCTGTAAACCAATCGACTTGCGGGGCAGATTTTTGCTGTGGGCGGGCTGATGAGAAGTTTTTTCCACCACCGCTACCGCCGCTCTCCCGTCCGCGGGGCGCGGCGCCGATTTCGGGATTGGTTTTCAGCGACAGGCTGATGCGCTTACGATCAAGGTCGAGCTCGAGAACGGTCGCCATCACCTTTTGGCCGACCTTCACGACGTCGGAGGGAGCTTTTACAAACTGGTCGCTGAGCTGGCTGATGTGCGCGAGTCCATCTTGGTGAACGCCCACATCAATGAAGGCGCCGAAAGCCGCGACGTTCGTGACGATACCAGGCAACTTCATGCCTGGCTTGAGGTCTTGGATTTTCACGGCCTCATCGGAAAAGGCAAAGGCCTCAAATTGCTTGCGTGGATCGCGACCCGGCTTGGCTATTTCGTTGACGATATCCTGGAGCGTTGGCAGTCCCACTTCCGGCGTGACGTATTTCTCGAGTTTGATCGAGGCGCGGCGGGCGGGATTTTGCAATAGCTCGGGCACGGAACAACCCAGATCCTGCGCCATGCGATCCACAATCGGATAGCGCTCTGGATGGACCGCGCTGGCGTCGAGGGGGTGCAGTCCGTTGCGGATTCGCAGAAAGCCGGCGGCCTGCTCGAACGCCTTGGGTCCGAGTCCAGCGACTTTAAGTAATTCATCGCGGGATTTGAAGGGCCCATTCTGGTTGCGATGCTGGACGATATTGAGCGCCGTGCGGGAATTCAGACCCGAGACATACGCGAGGAGGTTGGTGCTGGCGGTATTCAACTCCACG
>CAMBAQ010000210.1 GCA_945863785.1 Chthoniobacter flavus | reverse complement strand
CGGTGGAGCCCGCCGTGCAAAAGCTCCGCGAGGTCGGCATTCCCATTCGAGAAATCAAGCCCCTTCCACTGAAGGCTTGGGGGCAAACCCTCCACGCCACGCTCGTCTCTTTCGACCTGCCGGAATTTGAGGAAAAATCCTCGCTCGATCCCGACTGGAAGCTCCACCGCCGCGCCAAGCTCGGCGCGCGAGCCATCATTCAAACCAGTCCCAAAAAAGGAAACCTCGATGCGGCCTTGGCCATTCCCCAGCTCTCCGATGGAGAAGCCGTCTGCATCAAGCTTCGCGTCCTCGAAGGCGCTGTCCGCATCGGCTTGGCTCCAAACCAATCCGCCTCACTCGGAGCCGACGCCCTCTTTGTTTCTTCCACCACATCTCCGCACGAAATCCTTCTTTTTCCTCCCAAGCCGAGCGAGCCATCCAGCCTCCAAATCCGCAATGCCGCGCCCAGAGGCGTTCGCTCAAAAATCCGGCTCCAAGAGATAAAAACAGTTCACCTGAATGATTTCACCAATTAATAATTGATCTAACTTGATTGAAAACATTCTCTACTTTCTTCAATAAGAATCGATTCGTTCCTGTGGCCGACTTGCTGGTTTTGTAGGTTAATTTTCTGAAGTTCATGATTTCTGATACGCCCCTTTTTACTATAATCACACCTACTCTTAATGCTTCTGCAACCCTCGAGGAGGCTGTTTGTAGCGCGATGGGGCAGGGGATTGAGTATGAGCATCTCATCATGGACGGTTGCTCGTCCGACAGAACGCTCGAGATCGCGCGATCATTCCCGCACCTTACCGTCCACAGCGGACGAGATCGAGGTCTCTACGATGCCATGAATCGAGGGGCCTTTTTTGCACGGGGCGAATGGCTCATTTTTCTGCAAGCTGACGACTGGCTGCCTGAAGGCACTCTGGCATCTTTCCAAGCGGCCATGAAAAAAAATCCTGCTGCCGAGATTCTCACTGGTTCCGCCGAAGCCGTGTACGAGATTGGCGAAAACCACTGGGATACCCGTTGGCATCGCACCACAGATGCCGATAAGGCGCTCACCGTTGAAAACATCGCACTCGGCGAGCCCATGCTCAACGCCCGCGCCATCCGGAAAAGTCTCTTCAAAAAAGCCGGCCCCTTCGACCTCTCTTACTCCCTCGCCTCCGACCGCGACTTCCTCCTCAAGCTCACCTTCCTCCATCCCTCTGCGGAAGTAGTCGATGCCCCCACCTACCGCTACCGCTGGCACGAAGGCTCCCGCACCATGAACGCAGGCAACTCGCTCAGCCGCCGACTCACGTCGGAAAACCTCGCCATTGCCCGCAAGCACCTCTCCGACCGCTCTTGGAGTGTCGAAGATAAACTCTCCCTGAGAGACTGGCATTCCCGCCAATCGCTTCAGGCCGCCCTGTGCGCGCTCGAGGCCTTCGATCTTATCGGATTTTTTGGGGTGATTCCCCGAGCGGTTGCTCACGATTTTTCATGGCCGTTTGTATTTGCCGGGGAGTTCGCGAAGTGTTTTACCGGTTGGGTCCGAAGGGGCTTTCGCACGAAATCGCAACTCAGTTGTTTGTAGTCCCCGCAAGAATAGCTCTGTCAAAAACCGATCAGATATTTTTACCATGCCACGCCTGAGCATCATTATCCCAGCTTACAACCGAGCCCATTGCATCGCCCGGGCTCTCGAATCCATACGCCTGCAGGGTGTGGAGGATTTTGAGATTGTGCTGGGCGATGACGCCTCAAGCGATGGAACACTGGATGCAGTGCGCCGATTTTTTCCGGACGCTAAGGTAGCACGTCTTACTGTGAATTCCGGTGCGGCGGCGGCTCGCAATGCGGCACTGCGACTAGCAACTGGTGAATTCCTCGCCTTTTTGGATTCGGATGACGAGTGGTTGCCGAAAAAAATCGAAGCTCAGATAGCTTTTCTAGGTCAAAATCCCGATGTTGCGGTGTGCGCAACATCGCATATTTTCTGTAGACGTGATGGCCTTCGCCGGCATGTGACGGTAGAGAATCCTGAGAGCTGGAGAGAGGTTCTTTTGGAGACGCAACTTTTCCACGGAGCCAGCACGCCAGTGGTCCGGCGGGAGGTTTTGGATTCTGTCGGCTTGCAGGATGACTCGCTGAGAGTGCTCGAGGATTGGGATTGGATGCTGCGTATCGCGCAAAGGCATCGAATTTATGTTTTGCCCGAGCGATTGGCGGTGATCCATGAAAATGGGCCATCGAAACCCGACTGCACACGCCAGTCGATGGAGAGGTTTCTGAAAAAACACCTCCCTGAAATCAAGTCGCCGAATGTTCGTCGACGCGTGGAATCGCAGCACTGGGAAAACACGGCTCGATGTTTTTTCCGGCATGCCCGGAATCGAGAGGGTTTCGCATGTGTTCTCAAATCGATTGCCATCTTGCCGCTGCGCAATCCTGCCTTGGTGGCGGCGTTGCCGGTGGCACTAGTTGATGGATTGCTCGGAACAAAGTTTCTTCGATCAGCGATCGCCTGGCGCGGGGGATTGTCGATCGTATGAAAATCCTCTTTCTTTCCAGTTACGCTCATTTGGTACTCGAACGGAGTTCCTCCAAGGTCTCCGGTGGGGCTGAGTTGCAGGTTGCTCTTTTGGCTCGCGAGCTAGCGGGTAGGGGAATTGAAACGGTGATTCTTGGAGGGAATACTGGGCAGAAGGACGGACTATTTTTAGACGGCGTGAAAGTTCGCGTTGGTGGCCAATTTCATAGCGGTAACCCGATGGCGATGCTGGCTTCTATGCCGCGTGTTTTTTCAGTGATTCGCGAGGAAAAGCCGGAATGGGTGTTTATTTTGGGTTGGACGGCTTGGATGGCCGCGATTGTTGCGATGCGCGGAGTGCTAGGCTATCGGGTTGGCTTTATTTGTGGACTGGATAGTGAGTTGACGGGTGATTTTCGGCGGGAGAATCGTGTGAGGGGTGGATTGTTTGAGTGGGGAGTGGCGCAGTGTGATTTGCGCTATGCCATGACGGAACGCCAGAGATCCCTTTTTGAAAAAAGGGGCTGGAGTTGCGAGATGTATCGTAATCTCATTCTCCCTAGGGCCTTTGATCGAGCAAAAGCGAAGAAGGTTGATTTTCTGTGGGTCTCGCGATGTCAACCTGTCAAGCGCCCCCACCTTTTTCTCGATCTCGTGGAATCTCTGCCAGGCTTTTCATTTGAAATGATTTGCCCGCGA
>CAMBAQ010000209.1 GCA_945863785.1 Chthoniobacter flavus | reverse complement strand
TGTCCTCAAGAGCCGTCGAAAAACAAATTGGTTTGCTCAAAAAAAGCGGTAAACTCCGCCGCATTGGCCCAGCAAAAGGCGGTCGCTGGAATGTTGAAAGCTAATCTCCTTACTTGAACTAAATGAACATAGCCACACTCTTCCCTTTCTGATTTCAGGTTTCCAGTTTCAAATTCCATTCTTCACTTTCCCTTTTCCAGTTTCTAGTCTCAACTTTCTAGTCTCTCTTCCATGCCTCCTCTGATCACACTCTTTGTCGCCTGCTATAACGAATCAGGCAATATCGAAGGCACGCTTGATGTCATTCGTGCCGCTTGCGCTGAAGCGGGGATCACTTAGGAGGTCATTATCATTGACGATGCCTCCACCGATGGTTCGCCTGAGATCATCCGTTGCTACATGGACGCACATCCCGAAATGCCAATCCATTTGCATGTGAACGAAAAAAACATGGGCTTCGGGGAGAATTTTGGAGAAGCCGCTTTCCTTGGCATTGGGACCTATTACCGTATCGTTTGTGGGGACAATACGGAGCCAGTTGAAACTTTGGCCAAGATTTTTCGGGAAATAGGAAAGTTTGATATCATTCTAAGCTACAGACCAAACGATGTAGATGGTAAAGCTCTTAGCCGACGAATTCTTTCCGGTTTTTACACAAAGATTGTTAACTTTATCAGCGGGTACGACTTGCGTTATTATAATGGACTTCCGGTATTTAAACGTCGTGATGTCATGCGATGGAATCCAAACTCCCACGGATTTGGTTTCCAAGCGGACTTAGTTACGCGCCTCCTTGATCGGGGGGCTACCTATGTGGAAGTGCCTGTTGAAGCTCACGAACGCAATACGGGAAAGGCATCAGCCATCCGATTTCGCAATTTTTGTTCTGTGACACACTCTCTTCTTAACATACTCATTCGCCGATTATCCAAAGGAATCTGGGGACATGCTTGAGGAGGAAAAAGTAAAAAGGGAATGTGAATTGACCTCCGTCCTTAGCGCTCAACCTTCAGGTCTCAGATCTCAAGTTTATAACGTCCCATCCTCCTCCTCGCTCTTGGTCATCGGCCAAGACAGCCTGATCGGCTCCGCGATCGCGCGCGAATCCGAATCGCTCGGAGTCCCCTTTTTCGGCACCTCTCGACGCGCCGGTGCCCGCTGGCACGTTGACCTCGCCGCCTCGCCTGAGTCTTGGAAACTTCCCGACATTTCCTCTGCTGCAATCCTCTGTGCGGCCACAACCAGCCTTAAAATATGTGAAGCTGATCCTCAAGGAACACATAAAATCAACACCAAGGCCACTATCATTCTCGCAGACCGCCTTGCTGCCCAAGGAAGCGGCATTACTTTCCTCTCAACTAGCCGAGTATTTCCACCATGGATCGAAAATCCATCCGAATCCACGCCTCCCGAACCTGTCACCGAATACGGCCGACAGAAGCTCGCTGTTGAGGAATATCTTTTGAGAAACCACCCCACAGCTAAAATTATTCGACTCTCGAAAGTCATTTCTCCATCGCTCCCACTTCTGGGAGTCTGGAGCCGGTCACTTGATCACAGAGAGACAGTTGATGCTTTTTTCGATCTTTTTCTCAGCCCGATCGCATTGGGCTCTACTGCGCAGGCCATTTTACAAATCGCACTTGGGCCAAGGCCAGGCATTTTTCACATCTCCGCCTCGGATGCCATAAGCTACTTCGATGTGGCCCGATTCCTCGCCAGCCTCGTAGACGCCGATCCCTCCCTTGTCCAGCCCTCTCCATCCCCACAGCCGAATACTCCCGGATCATCAATTCTCTCCTGCGCGCGCACGATGGAAACCTCCTCCTTCCGCCCTTCTACCTCCCTGGAGAACCTCCGCTCCGCATTCACCGGACTAATTCCATGACCCACTGCCCTGCCTGCTCCGGTTCCGCATTCGAAAACCTCATCGATTTTGGGACCATTCCGAAATCCGGCATCTACCTCAGATCCCCAATAGAGGACTTCCCAAGCATCCACCACGCCTTCGAATTCTGCGCTTCTTGCTGCCTCATCCGCCAAAAAGCAATTGAGTCCGCCTCGCACGACTACACTCATGTCCCTCGTGCCACGACACGCCAGTTTCCAAAATACATCGATGCCATCATTGCCTCCCTGAAATCCCATGGCGTCTCTGGCTCGGATCTTGTCATAGAGGTCGGCTCAAACGATGGAGGATTCCTCGACCGAATTGCCAGCGCAGGTTTCAGGAACCTCTTGGGAATTGAGCCCTCCATTGCCTGTGCTGGACTATCCTTGGCCAAAGACCACAAAATCATCACCAAGCACTGGGATGCCGAAACCGCCGCCACCGTCTTGCAGGATCACGGCCCTGCACGAGCCGTTATCTGCCGCCACACCCTCGAGCATGTCCCGCGCCCGCTGGAGTTCCTCCAAGCCATCCGCTCCATCCTTGCGCCGGATGGTATCGCCTTCATCGAAGTTCCCGATGCTCGCCCAATCACCCACGACCTGCGTGGTCATGAACTCTGGGATGAGCACCTCCACATTTTCACCCCCACGAATCTTCAACTTATCATGCACCGGGCGGGATTCAGCGTCCTGCGATGCAACGCTTGGCCCGAACGCTCCGATATCAATCTCCTCTTCTGGGCTAGGGTCGATGATGGTCTACCCCAAAAGAGCCCGCCCGATTCTGCAGCGGCATCAGCCGCCGAAATTCAACTTTGCCGCGAATTCGAAGCACGCTGGAAGGCCTTTTCATCGCGCCTGCAAGCCGCCTCGGCAAGCTGGTCTCGCCCAGTTTACATGCTCGGAGCATCCCACCCTCAGACGAATTTCATCCATTTCACCGGACTCCAAAACGCCATCGACGCATTCCTCGATGACAACCCAACAAAATCCAACCTCCTCATCCCCTTGGCAAAACCAGTCCCGATTTTTCCAACCTCAAAACTACTGGAGCATCCCACTCCCGGCACCATCCTGCGAGGTGCCTTCGGCTATGAAGAATGGATGGACCGCGTAACCGCGCCCGTAGCCTCGGAACCCACAACCATTGTGAAACCCTACGAACCAAGAATGATTTTCCTTCGATGACTATCCCCGCTCCTGAAAATCATAAAATTACGCCACCCGACACGGAATCTGCACCAATATTTATCGCCGGATGGGACGGCTTCATTGGTCGCAACCTCACACGGCTTGCCCAAGATTCTTGCCCGCATATCAGGCTGAGCGG
>CAMBAQ010000208.1 GCA_945863785.1 Chthoniobacter flavus | reverse complement strand
ACCCGCGTTACGGACCGCTTGCTTGAAGAGGGCTTTAACTCGACTGATATCGCTTCCGCCGTCATTGAAATGCTCGCAGGCCCCGAAGTTGCCCCAGAGAAAGAAAAGTCCACTCCGTCTAAACCCACGGTCCGTTCGGAGCCCGACCTTCCCATGGGAAACATCCGTCCGCCAGCTAGGGGTATGCTCTGGGTGCGAACGAACGCCGGTCGCGAAACCGGAATCACTCCGCGCGACATCATGAGCCTCTTGGAAGAAGGGCTCGGCCTCCCAAGGCGCACTGTCGGCCTCATCGACATCCTTCCCGGTGAATCCTTCGCCCAGGTGCCCAAGCAGTTTCTGGACATTCTGCGCGCGGGTCCGCGGGACATCGACACGAACTCTGGCCCGATCGCGGTTTCACTCGTTCCCTACAATGCCAAAAGCAAATCAGGTGAAGACGAAGGCAAGCCCAAATTTCCTAAAAAGACCAAGCGCGAGAAGTAATTCTCTTCGTATAAGCCCTAGGTCAGTAGGATTGACCACAATCGAAAAGGCGGGGCCTTTGAGATAGAGCAACCGAAGGTTGGCCCGAAGGGCGAGCCGACCGGGAGCGAGCGAGTCAAAGGAGAATCAGTTGTTTGCACTTCCATAAGGATTCGATGTTTTGCGGGACATCCAACACCCTTAAGGAATTCCTGTGAATTCTTTTAATTGATTCACTGCGTTCTGCCTTTGGCAGCCTTTCATTGCTTCGCTTCGAATCTGTCATCCTGTCTAAAAATCCGTTTGGAGCGTTAGTCGCCCGCCCGCACTTGAAATTGCGGGTGGTTGCGGATCGTTTGTTCAAAGGCCTCGAGCTCGGAGGCATTGAGGTCACTCGGAAATTTCGCGGACGACCTCTCCCATTTCTTCAACCACTCGGCGCCGAGTATTTCACGCTGCCTCTCGCGGCCTTTATCTAAGCAAGTGAAGGCGATCGTTGTTTCTTCCTTGTCTCCGGCATTGCGACCGCGCGCAACGTGAAATCCGGCAGCCAGCATGGCTACACGTGACGCCGTCGAGCACGTGTAGGTGAAAAGCTCAACATCGCGACCAGCGCAGGCCGCCGTCACTGCACGGAAGGCTTCCGTGGTCCACGCTGGCGCACAGGTTTTTCCCGAGAACATATCGTAGAAAATGAGATCCGGTGCCTCAGCTTGATTCATCGTCGCTAGGAAGTCGCCTTCAATAAGACTCCATTCCAGCCCCTCATGTTGTTTGGACTGCCAGGTCGCGTGCTTGAGAATCGCCGGTGGTCCACCATGGCGAAGGTAGGGAAAACGATCGTGGTGCTTGAAAGCGAGCCGAAGCGAGTCGAGATCGTTCTCGAAGCTCACGATGTGAAGCGGACGAGCGATCCCCTTCGCAGCAATCGATTCGTGCGCGAGAATCGCCGCCATCGCATTCGCTGCAGCACCCAGCCCCACATCCCAGATAACAAGCGGCTCAGCGGTGGTCTCAGCGAGTCGCTCCGCGAGACGTGATTGCTCAATATAGAGCCCCCTCGCCTCGTCCATCGGCGGGGTTCGGGAATGCATGATTTCGCCGGACGAAACATGAAGAATACTTGAGAATCCCTCTATGGCCGTGTGGATTTTATAATCCCCAAGAGTGAGTTTTTTAAGCGGACGCCGCCGCATCGGCGTCACGGGATTGTCGATGTCGTCGATTTGAAGGACCTCTCTCTTTTCATTGTAGAACGAGAGAAATCGATCTTCGAGGATGCTTTGCCGCATCTCGCGCATGAGTCGATGATAGAAGAAAATGTTATGCTGGCCGAGGAGTTGCCATCCCAGCGTCTCCTTACATTTCGTGAGATGGTGAAGGTAGGCGCGATTGTATCGCGCGCAAGTCGGGCAGGCGCAGTCGGGGTCCAAGGGTTCTTGGGAACTCTTATAAATCCCTCGCCGCATTTGAAGGAGTCCGCGCGAGGTGAAGCATCCACCGCGCTGCGCCATTTGCGTGGGAATAATGCAATCAAACATATCCACCCCGCGATGAACGGCCTCAAGGATGTCGAGCGGCGTGCCGACGCCCATGAGATAGCGTGGCCGATCCTGTGGCAGCAATTGGGTTGTGAACTCACACGTATCCTCGCGCTCACTCTTCCCCTCACCCACAGCCAATCCACCGATAGCAAAGCCGTCAAAGGGCATTTCGCAAAGCGCACGCGCGCTCTCGCGTCGAAGCTCAGGAAATAGAGCGCCCTGCACAATCGCGAAGAGAGACTGCGGAGAATCGCCCCGTGCAGCGAGACTGCGCGCGGCCCAGCGATGAGTCAACTCCATCGCCGTCCGGGCCGTGCATTCATCGACGGTGGATGGCACGCATTGATCCAGAACCATCATGATGTCGCTGCCAATGGCCTTTTGCGTTTCGATACTGCATTCGGGGCTCAACAAAATCGTGCGACCGTCGAGATAGCTTTGAAAAACAGCGCCCTCCTCGCTCATGGAACGCGAATGTGGCAGCGAGAAAATCTGGAACCCGCCGGAATCCGTTAGAACCGATTTTTCCCAACTCATGAAACGGTGTATGCCGCCGACATTGCGGAATACCTCTGGACCTGGCCGCAGGAGAAGGTGGTAGGTATTTGCGAGAAGGATCTGCGACCCTGATTCCTCCAGAAAACCCGTTGCCTGAGCCTTCACTGTGGCATGCGTTCCCACCGGCATAAAAAGCGGTGTTCTCACCTCATTGTGTAGCGTGCGAAACGTCGCTGCGCGAGCATTCGAGCCCGTGGCGCGGGCCTCCACACGAAAATCGAGGCGTTGATCTGACGTCCCCACGGAGTTGGCGGTGTATAAACTCAAGACGCAGCATTGAATCCGAAATCCCCTTCTGCCACAAGACCACTGCCGGATTTTAAAGAATCCGCCGCCGCAGTCATTGCTCCCCCGCTTATTCGGCACAGAGCCGTTCCCGCTATAGTCCCTATTTTCGTTCTTGAAAATCCCCGCCGTCGGAATCACATTGTGTTCGATGTCGGGCCGTGGCTCAGCTTGGTAGAGCGCTTGAATGGGGTTCAAGAGGTCGAGAGTTCAAATCTCTCCGGCCCGATTTCTTTTTTGTCTATCTCTCTACTTTCCCCTGAGTCGGCGAAGTCCATCCTATTTGTTACTTAGCTCGGGTTATCGACTCGTTGCTTTGTTTTTTGTCCGGTGCCTATTGCTCGAAAAGAGCTTTGAGCTGTCATTTTATCGACCCTTTGGTCCGTTTTCTTTTTCAGTTTTTCTGGGACCGATCGAAATCGTTCATCTCCATTCACTCGCC
>CAMBAQ010000207.1 GCA_945863785.1 Chthoniobacter flavus | reverse complement strand
GCGAGGCTATTGACCCCCACTGGTCCACCATCAAAAAGTCCAATGATGGCTTCAAGGATGCGTTTGTCCATTTCGTCAAATCCCTCGGAATCGATATCCAACATGGTAAGGGCTTCTGCCGCTGTTTGAGCGGTGATGCGTCCTCCAGCACGGACGAGAGCGTAATCTCTTACCCATCGAAGCAGGTTGTTGGCGATACGGGGTGTGCCTCTAGCGCGGCGGGCGATCTCCATATCGGCACCTGGTTCCAATTCGCTGTTAAGTAACCCAGCGCTCCGAGAAACAATCTTGGCGAGGGTTTCCGCGGTATAATAATCCAAGCGGCAATTCATGCCAAATCGGGAGCGTAGCGGATCGCTGATCATTCCTGATCGGGTTGTCGCTCCGACCAAGGTGAATGGGGCCAGATTCAATCGCACTGTTCGCGCGCTCGGGCCTTGATCGATCACGATATCCAGCTTGAAGTCCTCCATGGCCGGATAAAGGTATTCTTCAATGGCGGGTTGTAAGCGGTGAATCTCGTCGATGAAAAGGATGCCGCCGCGTTCGATGTTCGTGAGGAGACCTGCCAGATCGCCAGCTTTATCGATCATTGGTCCGCTAGTCGTGCGCACCTCGGCTCCCATGGCATTACCGATAATGTAGGCGAGGGTAGTCTTGCCTAGGCCGGGGGGGCCGCTCAAAAGAATATGCTGGAGTGTGTCGCCGCGTTGCTTGGCGGCTTCCACCATCACCTGCAAGCGCTCAACGGTTTTATCCTGCCCAGCAAATTCCTCAAAAAGAGGCGGGCGAAGGGAAACCTCAAATGCTGAATCCAGTGGTTCGAGTTCCTGAGATTTGGGATCCGGCATGCTCATCGTTCCTTCGAGACTTTCATCGGTATCTCAAATATCAACCATTTTTAATTGAGAACCGAGGGATAGAAAAAAGCAGAAATATGACAGTCTGCTAGAAAAAATAAGGCGCACGAAATTCATTTCAGCGGATAGGCCGTTTCAGGTTCCGCTTAAAAGGATGGGAATGTCTTGAGCGGAGATTTTACCCCCAGACAATCGGTTTCCTTTCGGGATCAAAAAGGAATATCGTCGTCGTTATCGTGCGGTGCCGCTGGCGGTGTGTAGGGGCGTGATGGAGCGGGGGAGGGCGAGCGGCGAGGGGCCGGTGAGCTTTCTCCGCCTTCGTGATCACCACGTGGCCCTGAAGGCGCGTCGCCGCCTGTGCGGGAGCCGAGAAGTTGGAGATTTTCAGCGACCACCTTCATGCGGCTACGTTTTTGTCCGCTGGCCTTATCGTCCCAAGTGTCCATACGAAGGCGACCTTCGATGTAAACTGGGCGGCCTTTTTTAGCGTATTCCCCAGCGATTTCCGCAAGGCGACCCCATAGCTCGACGTCCACAAATGTCGTCTCTTCACGCTTCTCGCCGTTATCGAGCGTGTAGTTGCGGTTGATGGCGAGGCCGATGTCGGCAACAGCGCTGCCTTTGGATGTGAACTTGACTTCTGGGTCGCGTGTCACGTTGCCGATGAGGATAACTTTGTTGACGTTCGCCATGAGATTTGGGGTCTGTTGAGGTTAGGCAGCAGCAGTGACTGCGGCTTTTTTAGCAGGCAGCTGCATATAGTTTTGCAGCAAAATATCGCTGTCCAACTTGAACTTGGCGCGTACTTTTTCGATGATGGTCGGCGCGGCTTCAAAAATGTAATTCACGAAATAGGCGCTTTTGGTGTGTTGGGACTCGTAAGCGAGTTCGCGCTTCTCGAGGCGTTGCACTTGTTCAATGCGTGCGCCTTCGCCTTGGAGAACTTTCTCCAAACGTTCGATCGTGTCTTTGATGGTTTCTTCTTTGCCCTTAGTGTTAAGGGCGAGTAGTGCTTCGTATCTGTTCATTATTCTTGGTTTTTCTGGTTAAATTGATTCATTGCGGCGTCGATGCCATGGGCATTTGCGTATTCAAACGCATCGGCGGCGCGGCTCACGCTTTCTTCAACGGCGGGTAGTTCTTCATTGCTGAAGCGTCCAAGCACGTGATCGTGAAGGGCGCTGCCGTCGGGTTGGCCGATTCCTACGCGGAGGCGTGGAACCGCTTCGGTGCTGAGATGGACGAGGATGGATTCTAGGCCATTGTGTCCACCCGCGCTGCCGGATTTTCGGAGTCGAAGGGTCCCGAGCGGTAAGGAAACGTCGTCTAGCACGACCATCACCTCATTTGTCGGGATCTTGTAATACCTCGAAAAATCTCCCACGGCTTCACCGCTCAGGTTCATGAAGGTTTGTGGCTTCATGATCGTGCGACCACCGACTTTAGCGGTGTTCGAGTTCCATTTCGGTTCGAACGAAAAAGAGGCGGCATTGCGGCGGGCGAGCTCGTCCGCGACAAGAAACCCGACATTGTGCCGGGTGCCTGCGTATTCCTTGCCTGGGTTTCCCAAGCAGGCCACGAGACGAAATGCTGCCGTTTTTTCCACGCGGAGAAGGGATTACTTCTTGGGGGCTGCGGCTTCGACTTTTTTCTCTTTGATGACCTCGGGGCCTTTTGCGGCGGAGGTGGTTGCTGGAGTGGCTTCTGCCACTTTCGGCTCAGCCACAATGAAAACAGTGAGTTCCGCATCGTCGTTGACTTCGACGCCTTCTGGCAAAACGATGTCACGAACGTGCAGGGAATCGCCGACTTTCAAGGCGCTGATATCGACCTTGATGATTTCTGGCAAATTCTGTGGCAGGCAACTGATGCTCAATGAGCGCATATTTTGCTCCAGCAAGCCGCCGAAATTTTTCACACCATCGGATTCGCCAAAAGCCTCAAGCGAAATCTCAGCGTTGATTTTGTCCGTCATTGATACGGCGTGGAAGTCAACGTGAAGGATCTGGCGACGAATCGGGTGATGCTGGACCTCTTGGATAAGAGTGAGCTGATTGGTGACTTTCGATCCGTCTTGGATCTCGAGATCGACGAGAATGTTCTCGCCCACGGAGTGAGAGAGGATGACTTCGATATCGCGTCGGGTGACTTCGAGGTTCGACGGAGTGGTGCGTGCACCGTAGATCACGGCTGGTACTGCTCCACGGGCGCGGACGGTTTTCACCGCATTGCGACCGCTTTCGGTACGGGGACGTGCTATTAGTTTAACTTGCTTGGCCATAAATGTGACTTACTTGTTTTGTTTCAATTCAAAGAGCGAGCTTACGGACTCATCGTCGTGGATGCGCCGGATGCCTTCACCGAGTAGTTCTGCGACAGAGAGT
The DNA here is from genome assembly GCA_945863785.1 of Chthoniobacter flavus. GTDB lineage: Bacteria > Verrucomicrobiota > Verrucomicrobiia > Chthoniobacterales > Terrimicrobiaceae > UBA967. The sequence goes on along the minus strand of CAMBAQ010000207.1, from coordinate 62 downwards.
CCTGTCACTCTGCTGCCAGGTGTGAGACGAACCGGAACGCTATTCGTGAAAATTAACTCCTT
>CAMBAQ010000206.1 GCA_945863785.1 Chthoniobacter flavus | reverse complement strand
ACGACGCATTTCGGTTTCAGCCCGTTTTCGGCCCAGGTTTTTCCTATAATCATGTCGGCCGAGAGGCCCGTGGCGCCTTCGATCTTGGAATTCGCGAATAGGATGTGGCCAGCCCTGTCGAATCGAAGAATCAGATCCGGAGATTGCTCCGCCAAGAGACGGAACTGATCATCTCTGTATTGCAATCGCTCCAGAGTTTCTTGGTTCCGGTCGAAGCTGCTACGTTCGCTCACAAGGGGAGCAACCTCAGGCTCAGTGGGCGTGTCTCGCTCAACTTTTAAACCATCCAGCAACTCGATGGCGGTATAGTCCCCTGAAGCGAGGTCTCGCTGGAAGGGAGGGGGCGATGCCTTCGCTCCGCCGTTGGCGCCATTCTTCTCCGCTTTTACCGAAACCTTTGAAGGTCCATTAACGATATCTAAAGGACGCCTGTTCTCAACTTCTAGATTGAAAGGCAAGTCCTGAGGGATCGCTCCGTCCGCTAAGACGGATGTGGAGGCGATATGAGATTTTGGATTCAAAATATATTTTCTAGGTAGATAGTTTTTATTTACTTAAGAAAAAAGTTGGGGGGGGGGGGGGCTCGAAATGCGGACTTAAATAAGCGGCGCAAAGCACCCCGAATCTTCCTAATTCATAAGTGAGTTCTATACGCTCGTTAAAGGCGGGTCAATCAATTACGCGTGTGATAGGGGCGATCATTGTCCGTTTGCGGAATGGCAAAAGCGTTCCGTTTCGAGATGGGCGCGCAAGTGGGCCCCAAAGCTCTCGATGATGTCGAAGGCGCTTTGATCCTCGATGCCGCGACTGAGGATACTATCGCCAGGTCTCCAATCCTGAGGTTGGGAGCGCATAGCCATGCGTGGACTGAGAAGCTCGTGTTGAAAGGTCGGCCGCGTCTCGATCTCGTAGCCATCCAAACTCGGGTGGGTAAAAAAGCGGATGCCGCGAGATGCGGATTTTTGCCGGAGATAGGCTGCGGTCTCGAGCGAGTGGGTGCCGATGTGGTCGCCGAAAAGTGTAAAGAGCGAGCAAGCGCGGGCCTGCCGAGACTCCAACCACGAATCGGTCCACATACGTAAAAAGGGGGACATCTCGTCACGGCCCGAAGCGGAGACGATGACGATGTCGGCGAGAGCGGCCGCAGCAGCAGCGCTGGCGCGGTCATCCTCAATGCCAAGGAGGTCTGTCTTCCAAACCTTGATGGAGAGGGTGATCTCGTCTGAGCCATCGCCGCGCAGGATGTCGCAGGCCCTGAGAGCGCGCGCAGCAGAAACAACGTTTTCGTAAACGATGACCAAGCTGAGATGATCGCGGTGGTGATTCGCGGAGGTGATCTCGGCGCATTGTTCGATGAGGTGATCCATGGTGAAGCGGTGGTGAGTTGGTTTTTCGGTGGGTTTGTTTTTGTTCGCCCGCCGGAGCGGTCGAGTCGTGCTTATGCACCAATGTGAGAATCGCCACTATGGGGTCTTCGCCCGATAGCGAGGTGAGGCGCCTTCGCTTTAGAGATGTGACCTATGGACAACACCAATCAAGACCATGTGCCGGACGGACAAGAGGAATACATCGATGCCATCGCCGAGCGGCCGACAACGCACGCGAAGCGCACTGGATCCCACGCAGACTGGCTCCGCAGCCAATCCGACGAGCAACTCCGCCTCGTCGTCCAAGTCCTCTCACGTCACCAAGGGCTCTATCGCATATGAGCGCAACAGCCCAAACAAAGCGCCAAGCCGTCAGCGAAGAGAAACCCAAGTTCACCATCGTTCGGCCCGAAGCAAAAAAACCGACCCACGCACAGAAGACCATCACCCGGCTCTTCGCCGAGGCGGATATCGCGATCAATGGCGATCGGCCCTGCGACATCCGCGTACTGGATGACCGATTTTACCGAAGAGTGCTCACTGATGGAACGATGGGATTCGGCGAGTCCTATATGGAAGGCTGGTGGGAGTGCGACGACATCGAGGAGCTATGCTACCGCGCGATCCGCTGCAATCTGGAGAACCACATTCGTCCAGGGTTGCGCTCGCTCATGGAAGTTGCGTTCTCACTTCTGCTCAATCTCCAAAGCCAATCCCGCTCCCGCGTCGTCGGGAGGAAGCACTACGATCTCGGGAATGATTTTTTCGGAGCGATGCTGGATCCCGCGATGCAATACTCGTGCGCCTATTTCAAAGGCACCACGGATCTCGCCACAGCGCAGGAATTGAAAATGGAACTGATCTGCAAAAAGCTCGCCCTCCAGCCCGGCATGCGAGTGCTGGACATCGGATGCGGGTGGGGCGGCTTGGCGCGCTTTGCTGCCGAGAACCATGGTTGCGAGGTCACCGGCATCACCATCTCGGAGGAGCAGAAGCGCTATGCCGATGCGCATTGCGCCAACTTGCCCGTCCGAATCCTGCTGCAGGATTACCGCGAACTGGAGGGAGAATACGATGCGATCGTGAGCGTCGGGATGCTCGAGCATGTGGGCCCCAAAAACTACCGCACCTATATGGAAACGGTGAAGCGTTGCCTCAAGGAAGACGGGCTCTTCCTCTGCCATACGATCACCGGCAACGAACAACGCCACCTGTGCGACCGCTGGATCTCCCGCTACATTTTCGCGAATTCCACCCTCCCCAGCGTGGCGCAAGTCCTGCAAGCGGCGGAGGGACTTTTCGTGGACGAAGACATGCACAATCTCGGACCCTACTACGTCCCCACCCTGCGGGCTTGGGAGGCCGGATTCATGAGGTCGAGGGAGGAATATCGTCTTCGCTACGGCGAGGAATTTGTACGGATGTGGAGACTGTATCTGCTGAGTTGCTCTGGAGCGTTCCGCGCCCGAAGCATGCAGGTCTTTCAGTTTCTCTTTTCCGCCAACGGAGTTCCGACCTCGCACCCGCTCCGCCTCTCGTAGTCGGCATTATCTTGAATGGAGCCAACCAATAATTAAAACTATGTACATGGGAATCGACGCCACCTCTGTGCCGGAAAAGGGTTCCGCACATCCACACCATCTCGGCATCAACGCCTGGGTGAATGAAATCGCCGCCCTCACCACTCCGGATGATATCCACTGGTGCAATGGCTCGCCCGAGGAGGATCTCCTCATGAGGAAAGCCATCGTCGCCTCGGGTGCCGGAACTTGGTTAAACCCAGCGAAGCGACCAAATTCCCTCCTCGTCCGCAGCGACCCTCGCGATGGGGCTCGAGTGGAAGAACGGACGTTCATTTGCTCCCGATCCAAAAAAGATGCCGGTCCCACGAATAACTGGGAAGCACCGGAGACGATGAAGGCGCGACTGCGGGGGCTTATGGAGGGCTGCATGCGCGGACGCACGATGTATGTCATCC
>CAMBAQ010000205.1 GCA_945863785.1 Chthoniobacter flavus | reverse complement strand
AAAAGAAGGGGGGACGGCCGTCTCGGCCGTTTTGAGACTGGGCCACTTGCTTGCACTCTGCCCATCGCAACCAAGGAGCACGCCAACGCACACAGGCGGGACGCACTGTGCCCCTTTCCTAAAATCCAAAAGCAAGCTGCTTTTGGTATGACACCCCTCGGCTTCACCTGATTTAAATTTGTAACATACTCCCCCGCTTTGGCATGCCCCCCCCCAGACCTGTACTCGTTCCCACTCCGCAAGCATCACTGGATATTTGGCAATCAGAAAGGCGTCCACTTTCTGACCTGTCATCATCGAATCATATGGCAAAGTGCCACCAACGATCTTGACCATGAAACTTCCCCCATACGCGAATTGCTCAGAAACATGACGAAATGCCGAAAGCAACCGCTGACGATCACCCATTTTTTCGATCCCGAGATCCACTAAACATTCATCAGTTAAATCTGGGAGGATCGAGTCCGTGATGTTTTGCCTCGTGAAAAGCGCTTGCAGATTTTCCAGTTTTTCTTTTTGAAGAATAATTTTGAGGTTCTTGTCCATGGTAAAAAAGTTTAGATGCTTTCTTACGAAACGCTGAGGTCCGCTATCGGGGTATTGAACCCAGAAATGAAAAAGATCCCAAGGCATCATGCCTTGAAAGCGAATTACTCAATCACGCTTGGTCTGCTTTTTTTGATCAACCGCATCTCGTACCTCACCGGCCCCTTTGCAATGAATCCATTCGCCACTTCGCCCAAGAGATTTCCCTCTTGCTTTTTGTTTAGGGCGCATTAAAGTCATCCAAAGATGAACATTGATCAAAAAATGGAACAACGGATCACGGTGCGACTCACTGATGATGAACTGAGGGCAACTGAGCGGGCAGCGATTGCCGAAGGGGACCGCAAAGTGAGCACCCTTCTCCGCCGCGCCTTGGTGTTGTTTCTAAGAAGTCGGGGTTACATCTCCACGTTTCAGGATGAAAAAATGCAACAGAACGTGGACTTCAATCCTGCAACGCCTTCCAACGCCTACACGCAAGACCCAAGGAGCAATCCCGAGTACCAAAGACCGTAGTCGTAGCGAACAGCTAATTTTTAGTGCAAAAAACCGGCTATCCAACTAGCCGGTTTTTTTGTTTTTAGTCCATTCCCGAATTTGGAATGCCCCCAGAGAAAACCACAGCGATCGCCAATTTTAACCAACCCCAAATCCAACCAGATAAATCGCAACCGACCAAGGGGAATATCGAACGTGTAATACTCGATCCCTGTTAATCCCTTTGAATCCTCCCATCCTGTCTAAAGATGCGTTTTCGAGTGAACGGAAGCCGCAATCGAAAATTGACAAAAGCCCTAACTGCGGGGAAGAATGAAACACTCTTAGATATCTCCACCAGAATCGATATGTCCGAACCAAACAAAGAAACCGTCCGCATCGTTTTAGGAGGTAGTCCTGACGGCCTACCGAAACCTCCGCTCGCCCCTGCGACGGCGAAAATCAATTTTCCGCCCAAGCCCGCGCAAGTGATGGGAATGGTGGTTCCTTCACCAGCGATTCCCAAACCCGCGGGCGTTCCCGCTGCCCCACTGACTCCGCCTTCAGCGGTTCCACGTCTCGTTCCACCGACGGCCAGCGGATCGGCTCCGGTGCTTCCAATTTCCATTCCCAAGGCTCCGACCGCTCCCGGCATCAGCGCTCCTCCTTCGGTCGCCATTGCCAAACCTCCTGCGGCCCTAGGCGCTCCCGCAGCCATTGGCATTCCTAAACCTCCCGCCGCTCCCGGCATCAGCGCTCCTCCTGCGGTCGCCATTGCCAAACCTCCTGCGGCCCCAGGCGCTCCCGCAGCCATTGGCATTCCTAAACCTCCCGCCGCTCCCGGCATCAGTGCTCCTCCTGCGGTCGCCATCGCCAAACCTCCTGCAGCCCCAGGTGCTCCCGCGGCCATTGGTCTTCCTAAGCCTCCCGCCGCTCCCGGCATCAGTGCCCCGCCAACAGCAGGCGCAGCTAAACCTCCTGTTGGCCCAAGCGCTCCTGCTGCCTCAGGCATCAAACTTCCGAGTGCTCCCGCAGCAAAGCCAGAAGGCGCAGCGGGTGCTCCTCCCAAAAAGGAAACAGCGAAGATCACCCTACCGCAACCTGCCAAAACAGTTCCGCAGGCCACGGTGAATTTGAAGCAAGCGGCACCGAAGGCTCCCAAAAGCGCTCCAGAGGCTTCAACTCAAGCCTCCCCGGCTGCAACGTCGGCATCCGATTCCACCTTAATTTTCGGCATTGCAGCCCTCATTGTCGCCCTGCTTTCACTCGGAGTTCAGGTCTGGACGATGACGAGTTGACGCAACCCACACCCTTTTTAATAAATCATCATGGCAAATCCAAACGTTACCGAACTCACCGACGCAAACTTCGACACTTTCATCAAAAACGCGGGGGCTCCTGTCCTTGTTGATTTCTGGGCACCATGGTGCGCACCCTGCCGCATGCTCGGTCCAATCGTCGACGAGGTGGCCACGGAAAATGTCGGCAAATTTGCCATCGCGAAAGTGAATGTGGACGAGGCTCCCGCCGTCTCCGCTCAATTCGGCATCCGCAGCATTCCTTCCCTCATTTACTTCAAAGGCGGCGCGAAGCACGAGCAATCGGTCGGGATTTCCAGCAAGGCCGAAATCGTCAATAAGCTCACTGCTCTACTCTAAGAGGGGCGCAAACCCATTCGGCAGCTCTTTAAAGTTCACGCACCAAGCACGTCCTGGATTTGTTCGCAGATCGGGGCTCGCGAGCACTTTGCCATCCCAAGGGTTCTCCACCGCTCAGGAAGATTGGAGGCCGTTTTCACGGATTACTGGTCTCAGGGTCTCTGGCGTGTGATGGCGCGCTTGGCGGGCGCGAACCGCTTAAAGAGCCGCTTCCATGAAGAATTGAGCGATGCCGAGGTCTATGCCTTCAATGCCTCCGCGCTGGGGCAAGGTCTAGCGCAACGCTTCGCCAAACGTGGCAACCCCTATGGCGGATACCTCCGCGTGGGAAGCCGCTTCGGACGCAACGTTCGCTCCGCACTCCGTAAGCGCAAGGAACAGCACTGGGAAAACACGGTTTTTTTCGGATATGACACCGGTTTTTTCGAGGCGGCGGCATGGGCAAAAAATCGAGGCGCTGCCTGTGTCGTTGGCCAGATGGATCCTGCTCGCACCGAAGTCGAAATGGTGCGCGAAGAGGAAAAACTTTGGCCCGGATGGGCAAAGAAGCCGCTTATTGTTCCTGAAGAATATTTTCTATGGAGGCAGTCCGAGTGGGCCTTGGCCGACATCGTCATGGTGAATTCGCGGTGGACACATGACGCTTTGCTCAAGCAAGGAGTGCCGGCGTCCAAGCTCGCCATTGTTCCGCTCGCTTATGAAGTGGATGAAACTAAGGTGCTCGGGCCGA
>CAMBAQ010000204.1 GCA_945863785.1 Chthoniobacter flavus | reverse complement strand
CCACCGTAGTAACAAGCCAACGAAGAATAAAAGCACTCATATAGAGACACTACTACCGAGTGTTTATTTTTGAAGAATTATTTTGCAAATTTGGTCGAAGAGTTTCATAGATGGAAAATATGAGTGCAACAAAGCCTTCAAAATCAGCCAAAGCCAAGCCCGTTTCTAGTGCGGCCAAGCCAGCTAAAGCAGCCAAACCTGTTGCCAAAAAAGCAACCAAAGTGAAAGCCAAGGATGAAACCCCAATGCTCTTTAAGGGTCTTGAGAAAACAGAAGCTAAGCCTAAAGTTAAGCCAGTCAAAAAAGCCGTAGTTAAATCTGCCACTCCAAAAAAGCCCACCCGTTCTGCGGCTAAGGCGCTTACTCCTGCAAAAGAGATTACGGCCGAAATCCAGATCGTGATATCCAATGAAAGCATCGCCACTCGCGCCTATTACATTTCGGAGCGCCGGCAAGCTATGGGTTGGCCGGGGGATTCGGGGACCGATTGGCTGGAAGCGTTGAATCAACTGACCGCTGAGGCGAAACGCAGGAAGCCTTAAGTCCGTTTTCCATCGGTGAACGCCTAAGGTTCTCGATGGATTTTGATCTCGATGACAACCGCTGAAAGGCTGCAATATTTTCTGACTCGGAAGCCGGATATCTCCTCTGCCGCTTTTGTGGCGAGAGATGCCAAGATCATCGGTGATGTGAGGCTGGGCAAGGATTCGAGTGTGTTTTACGGAGCCGTTCTTCGTGGCGATATCGAGTCGATCCACATCGGGGAGGCGACCAATGTACAAGACGGTTGCATCATTCATCTCGCGGATGATCTGGGAGCTCGAGTGGGGGCCTGGTGCACAATCGGACATGCCGCGATCATTCATGCCTGCACGGTGGGGGATGAATGTCTGGTTGGAATGAAGGCCGTGATCCTCGATGGGGCCGAAATTGGCGACCAATGCCTCATTGGTGCTGGGGCGCTGGTGACCCAACGGATGAAAATTCCTCCTCGCTCGATGGTGATGGGAACTCCGGCGAAGGTGGTGCGTTCGTTGAATGAGGCTGAGATCGTCGCTTTGCGGCAAAGTGCCGAAAAATATAAGATCGTCGCAGCCGCCCATGCGGCCCTTCAAAAACAGTCGATCTGATGTAATGTGATTGTGAAGGAGCGAAAATCTTCGCACCCTCCAGATCGCCAATGAATCTTCCTAACAAACTCACGGTTGCACGCCTGTTTTTGACGATCGTCTTTGTTGTCTGTTTTGCGCTTCCGTTTACGGGTTGTTTCTCTGTGGCCCTTGGAATCTTCCTTGTCGCAGCTCTCACCGACTACCTCGATGGAGAGATCGCTCGGCGAGGGAACCTCATTACTGATTTTGGTAAGCTCATGGATCCGCTTGCAGACAAAATCCTGACAGCAGCAGCATTTATAAGCCTCGCCGAATTCAATGCCATGCCTGCGTGGGCGTTGATTTTGATCATCAGTCGAGAATTTCTCATCACCGGCCTCCGCTCTTTGGCTTTAACAAAGGGAATCGTCCTTCCCGCTGAGAAACTCGGTAAACACAAGACGACATGGCAGATGATAACGATCATCTATTTTCTCTCGCTTCTATCCCTGAAGGAACTGGTCGCCGTTCCATGGAGCACGCAAGCTTGGAGATTCGGAACGCATGTGCTGGTTCCTGTGATGGTGGGCCTCACCGTCTATTCTGGAATGGCTTATCTGCAAAAAAATCGGAACATTCTTGTGACTCGTTGAGAGCTTCCGAGTGGGGAAGAAATAGCGCGGGCCTATTCCGGTGAGGCATTCCAGAACTGTTCGAAGGCTTCCGTCCAATTTCGAGATTCGACGCGCGAGCGCGCAGCCTTGCCCATATTGATTCTGAGTGTGGAATCGTTAGCCAACGTGCGGATGGCTTCTGTCAGTTCGCCTGCATCGTGGCCTTTGGTGATGAGGCCGTCCGTTCCATGCTCGACGAGATCTCTTGGGCCGCCGATATCCGAAACAATCACAGGCAGCCCGCTTGCTTGAGCCTCAAGGATCACGTTGCCGAAGGTGTCTGTCGTGCTTGGGAAGACAAAGAAATCCGCCGACGCATAAGCGCGAGCAAGATCCTCCCCATCGAGATAGCCTGTGAAAATCGCATGAGGGAGGAGTTTTTTCATCTCGGCCATGTAGGGCCCGTCGCCAACAAAGATGGGGTGCACAGGTGACTTTGAGTCCCTCAATCGAGTGACGGCAGTAACTATGAGATCGAGATTTTTTTCCTTCGAAATACGTCCAACGAAAAGCATGCCAAGTTCACCTTCAGTAAGGCCTCGGGCTCTCCAGAAGGAGGGTTCGCGGCGAGAAGGATGGAATAGATGGGAGTCCAATCCACGCGGAAGAATGCGCAGTTGCTCACGGGGAATGCCGCGCTCGATCCAGCATTTTCGGTAGTCCTCGGAGTTCACATAAATCACGTCGAGTTGACTGTAGAACCAATGCATGAAGTTCCATGTGAGGGTCTCCATGAAGGAGTCGTCGGTGAGGATTCGGACGTATTGAGGAAAGTCGGTGTGGTAAATGCCGACGACTCGAATGCCGAGGGATTTCGCGGCCGCCAATGCACTTAGTCCCGTCGGCCCAGGCGTGCTGATGATGACCTCGGTGAAGCCTCCTTGCTCGAGATAGTCGAAAATCTGAAGTACGGGAGGAAAGCTGAGGCGTTGCAGTTCATACTCGGGGAGTTCGAACTCGCCAATGGGATCAAAGTTTTTGAGGGGCACACCATGGTCGGCGACCTCGGAGCGGCAGGTGATGATCGTGATGTCGTGCCCGGAAGCGACGCCGGCGGCGGTCATCTTGCGGATCGTGGTTGCAACCCCATTAACGTCCTCCAGAGTGTCCGTGAACCAAGCTCGACGTTTGTTTTTAAGGGGCGCCGGAGTTTACCCGCTCAAGGCGAGGGTGGTCTCTCGTAGCCAATCGCGGCGAGGAAGACGGAAGGCGTGGATGTAGGGGCTCAGCAACGCAACGATCGGTGCCAGTGGAATGATCGTTTGGATGCTCTCGAGAAATTTTCCTCGCGAGATCTGATGGATGAATTCCGTGACAAAACGATAGCCCAGTTTGCTGGCAATGAGGTTCGCCATCAGGAAGGCTCGTCGTTCTGCTTCGGCAACCCCCGAGGTTTCACGAGCCATGGAGGCCTTGAGGTCGGGGTGGTTCAGGGCGTCCGAGAGTTGCTTCCATAGGGAGATGTTTCCACCTTTGGCGAGATCGAAAATTTTTCCAGTGATGATGCCTTGGGCCAAAAATCCAAACTTGTCCATGGCTGAGAACTCCGTGGGATTTTTACCTTCCATGAAGCGGGAGGTGATTTTTTCCAACAGACTCATCGTCGGATCACCGGGTTTTAGGGGCAGACGAGCCTTGGCAAATTCAAAAGCGGTGCTGTAGGTGCTGTGCGCCATCGCGAGAGGTGTCCCAGATTTTCCGCCCGCATGGCAGCGACCCTCACGGATGTTTTGCA
>CAMBAQ010000203.1 GCA_945863785.1 Chthoniobacter flavus | reverse complement strand
GCACTACTCGGATGCAGAAGAGGTTTTCCTGAAACGCTGGCGCGACAAACGGCGTACCGGTGCCATTGATGTCGGTGGCCCCAATATCCAAATCACCGACTGCGACATCTACTCGTCGCTCCAAGTCCTCATGCTCAACGGCTCCTCGGGATACATTGCGCGAAACAAATTCTCAGCCGTTCCACGCCACTGGACGGTCTTCGGTCGCCGCACGCAAAAGGTCATCTTTGAAAACAACGACTGCTCGGATGGCGGGGTCAGCCTCAACAGCGTGCATGACATGGTATCCAACGATGGCAAAACCAGAACGCAAAGCATGTATTCCCGCGAAAACTACATCGCCCGCAATGCCATGAAGGATAGCTATCGCGGCGATCGCGATGGTGGATTCAACTCTGATTTCCACGCCCCCGTCGGCATCTACACCGGACAAGTCGAAAAATGCGACGGCACCTCCCTTCTCCTGCCCAAAGAAACCGAAGATCCCGAGTTCGCAACCAAGTGGCTCGGTGCCGTGGTTGTCGTTCTGGATGGAAAAGGGGCAGGCCAATACCGTTCGCTCGCTGGTGGATCAGGTAAAACCTTGCTCGTCGACAAAGCGTGGGATGTGCCACTCGATAGCACCTCGTTCATCTCCGTCTGCAAGGCACTCGACCATGTGATCGCAGTGGACAACATTGCACACGATGCCGGTAACACCGTCCTCTTCTGGTGCGGCGGGATTGAGGTCGTTGCCGCAAGAAATAAATCGATTCGCGGCGGCGCCATTCAGCAGATCACCATTTCCTACCAAGGCCAGGTTCTTCCCGGACTCCGCGCCCAGTTTTTCGACAACGAGATTCTTGAAGGAACGACTTGGGGAGCCTCATTCATTTTTCCTCGAGGTTCGAATATCGGCACCCTCACCTACCCTCCACTTTACCACGATAGAAAACTTCAAGCCGACAAGGGCGTTCCCGTCACCGCGCCCGACTACCACGGCCCGATGGCTCTGGATCAGGTTTTTCGCCGCAACGCCATCGCCAACAACGGCCGCTTCTTCGTCGGCGGCAATGTGCAAAATGTCCTCTTCGAAGGTGGTCAAGTGAGCGATGCAGATATTGGAGTCGAAGTCACCACGCGCGGTGGACGCTGGGCCGACTTCCTCGATGGCGGCCCGACTGACATCCTAGCTCGGAATAACATTTTCAAAAATGTGGCTACGCCTTACTCAGGCGATCGCCTCAACGAAACCATCATACTGCCCGCCGAACCACCGAGGTGGTAACAAACACCATCCTCAGGAAGGCCCCATCCTAGCCAAGACACAATAGCGTTTCCTACCACACAGTCCGCACCAGTCCGCTCGCAGAAATGTTTTTATCGCGGGTGAGGAGCGGCAGTTTGTGGTGCAAGGCCGATGCGACAATGATGCGGTCAAAGGGATCGCCCTGTGGTAGGTCCAAATCCACAGCCATTGAGGCAATTTCCGAGGTGATCGTCAAAAGCGGGTAATTCCGTTGAATGACCCGTAAATATTCTTCGGCAGACATAGAGAGTATGATGCGGCCTTTTTTGACCAGCATCGCGATTTCCAGTAGCGTGATGTCAGAGAGCACCGCCTCGCCTGCCTTGAGGGTTCTCAGTAAATCAGCAGCAGAAGACCCTAGCCGTGCATCTCCCTCCGCAGCCCAGATGACCGCATGAGTATCCAACAAAGCCCTCAAAACCGAGACTCCCAACTCTGAGCATCGCTCGTTGGTCCGTCAATATCGTCATCCGACCGCGCAACAAGCCCCTTCAGGCATCCGACCAAACTTGCGGCAGTCGGTGTATCCAAGGTAAGCCGAAAATTCCCTTCTCGAGACTTGATAATGACCTCTTCCCCTGAAAGGACAGCACGCCGGACGCGAGGGAAATCCCTCAAAAGTTCAGTCACAGTAGATTGCATGGAAAAAATATGTCTGATAATTTGTTTGATGTCAAACTATCTCACAAAAACGGCGTTCTCTTTTTACTAGTTAGACTGCTTTACCACCTGATGCACCATGCGTCCGGTATCGTCGAAAAAGGTGATACTCAAGGAAGATTCCGGATTGACCGAGACCTGCACAAATCCCCCGGATGGCTCGGCGCAGAGGAAGGGTTGTTTGACCAACCCATCGGGGTCGGTGGATTTCGGATCACCGGGCTTGATGCCCTTGATGGAGTTTTCATCGTTGAGAGCGCCGACTGAGAATTCCTCCACGCCGCTGGGATGAATACTGTGGTATTGCCAGTGGCGATCACCGCAGAGGATAAGGACATTTTTGATGTCCTTCTTTTTCAGCCAATCAAAAAAAGCGTCCGCCTCGGAGCGGTAGCCTGTGAGGTTCGTATGGTTGTCGCTCTTGCTGGCACGATCCGGTCCGACCATGGGGGTGGGAGTGATGAGGATTTTCCATTTGGCATCGCTCGCCACGAGGGTGCGCTCGAGCCACTCGCGCTGGGCTGCACCCCACATCGATTTTCCAGGACCATCGGGAGTCTTATTATCCGTGCGGTAGTCTCGGCCTTCGAGGAACCAGAGTTGCGCATCCTTACTGATTCGATGCGTGCGGTAGTTCGGCGTAGATTGATCGCCAACCGAATGGACGGGAACCTGCTCCCGAAATACATCCCTGCCGGTCGAGGGGATCGGAAGTTTTTCGCCGGACTGATCAGCATCATCAAATCGAAAGTCGTGATCGTCCTTGAGCCAGTAGGCAGGCGTGTTGGCAAAAAAATCGACCATGCGCGGGAAGCGGAATTGCTCGTGCCATTTTTTGCGAAGCTCGGGGAGTGTTTGTGCGGGATGATCCGTCGGGAAGTCGTAGTAAACTGTGTCACCAGCCCCAATGAAAAAGTCCGGCTTGAGCTTTTGCATGGCATCGAAGGAGGGATAGCCGAGGCTTTTGTCCTCCTCCGTTGCTGTCACAGGCCCGCCACCGTTGGCCTTACCGGATAGGAAGGCCTGGTAATGCATGCAACTGCCCATGATGAACGACACGCTTGGCGCCTGCGGATCGAGGGTTTTGAAGGAACGGGCCGGGCCTTTTTTTCCATCCTCAAAAACCAGACGGTAGAAGTAGCGAGTGCCCGGCTGGAGATCGGTCAACCGAGCACGAAGGATGAAGTCGGAGTCGGCTTTTGCCTCGATGCTTGGAGTGAGTTGGGACTTGGCGAACTTCTCCTCCTCGCTCCACTCAAAGCGGGCCTTTCCAGCGATGCCGGGGATATCACCCGCCGTATCGAGTTCTAGCCCCGGAATGGTCGTGAGGCGGGATTGGAGAAGCGCGCTGTTTGCCGTCACCTCGCCAACCATCTCACCTTGAGCGTTGTGAACAGAAGGGGCCGATGGCACGACGGAGACCGGCGCGCTGAAACCGACTGGCTTTTCCCTGTCACCCTCAAAGAGGACGCGCACCGAGCGTATCCCGCTGCCGGGCGGGAACGGAGCCAAGAGCGAGGCATTTTCGAATTCCGATTTCGTTGCCACGAGCTTTCC
>CAMBAQ010000202.1 GCA_945863785.1 Chthoniobacter flavus | reverse complement strand
ATCATGGGTAAAAATGGCTCCGGCAAGAGCACCCTCGCCAAAGTGATGGCGGGACACCCAGACTACGAAGTCACCGCAGGCGAAGTCACCCTCGATGGATTAAACCTTTTTGAAATGGCGGAACCCGATGAACGTGCGCGCGCCGGCCTCTTTGTTGCATTCCAATATCCGATGGAAATCCCAGGCGTCACGATCGCCAATTTCATCCGCGCCGCAGTGCAAGCTCGACTCCCGAAAGGCGAGGAGCTGGATGCCGTCGAATACTACGAACTTCTCTACAAAAAGATGGAACTTCTCAAAATCCCTCGCACCTTCACGTCCCGTGCAGTGAATGAGGGATTCTCAGGCGGTGAAAAGAAACGCTGCGAGATCCTGCAGATGGCCATGCTCAACCCCGTTTACTGTATCCTTGATGAGACTGATAGCGGATTGGACATCGACGCCCTCAAGATTGTTTCCGAAGGAGTGAATGCCATGCGCAGCCCAGAACGCGGCATGCTCGTCATCACTCACTACCAACGCCTTCTAGATTACATCGTGCCCGACGTGGTTCACGTGATGGTTGATGGGCGGATCGTTCTCAGTGGCGACAAGTCCCTCGCTCTCAAACTCGAAGCCAATGGCTACGATTGGGTCGAAAAAGAAGTCCTTCAACAAGCCTGAGTTCGGCCAACAAAGCAAATTATCATGGAAACCAAACCCGACCTCAATATCGACCGCTCGATTGGCGACTTCCACTACGATGTGGACTACGAATTCGACGCGGGCATCGGACTTTCCGAGCGCACAATCGACTACATTGCCGATGTCAAAAAAGACCCGGATTGGATTCGCGACTTTCGCAAGGATGCCCTTCGCAAATTCGAATCTATGCCCATGCCGACTCACTGGGCCAGTCATGATCTGGATAATATTATTTTCGAAAATATCCGGTATTATCTTTCCCAAGGCACGCAACCCAAGCGCTCTTGGGACGATGTGCCTGAGGACGTCAAGCGCACCTTCGAGCGCCTCGGCATTCCCGAGCAGGAACGCAAATTTCTCGCCGGCGTGGAAGCCCAGTTCGACAGCGAGGCGGCTTACTCCAATATTAAAGCCGCTGTGGGCGACCAAGGCGTGATCTTTGTGGGATCCACCGAAGGGCTCCAAAAACATCCGGAGATCTTCCGCAAGTGGTTCGGCAAAGTCATCCCGACCGGTGACAACAAATTCTCGGCTCTGAACAGTGCGGTTTTTTCCGGTGGTTCTTTCATCTACATCCCGCCAGGAGTGAAGGTGAAACATCCGCTTCAAGCCTACTTCCGCATCAATGCCGAAAACTTTGGCCAATTTGAACGCACACTCATCATTGCCGACGAAGGCAGCGAGGTCATGTATATGGAAGGCTGTACCGCACCAAAGTTTGAGACATCCACGCTTCACAGTGCAGTCGTCGAACTCGTCGCCCTCAAGGGTGCGAAGATCCAATACATCACTGTTCAAAACTGGTCCGCGAATGTTTTCAATCTCGTCACCAAGCGCGGACTCGCCCACGAAGAAGCGGAGATCAAGTGGATCGATTGCAATATCGGCTCCCGCCTCACGATGAAATATCCCGGCGTCATTATGAAAGGCCGCAAGGCACGTGGAGAGGTCATATCCATCGCTCTAGCCGGAGACGGACAGCACCAAGACACTGGTGCCAAGATGGTCCATGCAGCAGATGACACAACAAGTAACATTGTGTCTAAGAGCATCAGTCTTGGATCTGGGCGCTCAACCTACCGTGGGCTCGTTCAAGTCGGTCGGCATCTCAAGGGCTGCAAAAACAATACGGAATGTGATGCCTTATTGATTAACACCGAAAGCCGGACGGATACCTACCCAGCGATCACCGTTCGCGGAAAAGAAAACGCCTGCCAGCACGAGGCCTCGGTCAGCAAGATCAGCGCAGAACAGATTTTTTACATGCAGCAAAGAGGCATTTCTGAAGGTGCCGCCATGAGCCTCGCTGTGAACGGATTTGTTAACGATCTCGTACAACAATTCCCAATGGAATACTCGGTCGAACTCAAGCGGCTCATCGATCTCGAGATGGAAGGGTCCGTCGGATAAATCCCTCCGAACGCAACTCACATGACATCGACACTTATTGAACAAAACGTGACTCCGACCTCTTCAAACTGGCCCACTTGGTTTGCCGCCGAACAAAAAGTAGCACTCGCAGATTACGAGCAGTCCCCTAGCCCAACTCGTCGTCACGAAGCCTGGCGCTTTGCGAATCTCAAGCCCCTTGATCTATCCACTTTCGTGGACGCCGCTCCCGTATTGGCTGAAGGTCGTCTGATCAATTCCTCGACAGGGCTTGGCGAGTTTTCCGCAAAGATGGTTTTTGGCAACAACGCCCTTCTCCACAAATCAGCACAATCCCTCCCAGAAGGCGTGATTTTTGAATCCCTAGAATCCGCAGCGACAAACCATGCGGACCTTTTTTGCAAATATTTCATGGCCCAACCAGCCACGCTGGGTTCGAGTAAATACACGGCCTTGCACAAGGCGCGAGTCTCCACCGGCGCCTTTCTATACGTTCCAGCGAACA
Source organism: Chthoniobacter flavus (assembly GCA_945863785.1). Taxonomy (GTDB): domain Bacteria; phylum Verrucomicrobiota; class Verrucomicrobiia; order Chthoniobacterales; family Terrimicrobiaceae; genus UBA967. Next base: position 931 of record CAMBAQ010000202.1, on the reverse strand, counting down.
CATCGGTGACTCTGCCTATCGAGATTTTCCATTGGGCCGAGGGAAACAACAGTTCCATTTTTCCGCACACGCTCATCGTTTGTGCTGAGAACAGCAGCGTCACGGTCTTGGACTACTTCAAGTCGGCCGACAAGCTCACCGCCATGGCTTGTGGGGTTAACGACCTCCACTTGGAAAAAGGATCCCGACTCACCTATATCGCCGTTCAGGATTGGTCCACAACGACGACAGCCTTCCACATCAATTCGACCAACGTGGATGCCAATGCCAAGTGCACCGCCCTCATCGCGAACTTCGGCGGGGGATTCGTTCGCGGAGAGAGTCTCAGTCGACTCATTGGTGAAGGCTCACGCAGCGAGATGTATTCAATCAACCCAGTGGAAGGCACCCGCGAGATCGACCAACGCACCCTTCAAGATCACATCGCCCCACATGCAACGAGCGATCTCCTCTATCTCAACGCCCTCGACGACCGCTCCCGTACGATTTTTGCCGGCCTCATCAAAGTGGAGCCAGGCGCCCAAGGCACAGACGCCTATCAAAAAGTGAGGAATCTCATCCTGAGCGATGATGCCGACCCGAACTCCATGCCAGGCTTGGAGATCCTGAATGACGAAGTTCGCTGCACGCACGGCGCCACCAATGGCCCTGTGAGCGAAGACGAACTTTTTTACATGCAGGCGCGCGGCATTCCCCGCGATAAAGCTCGCCGCCTCGTCGTGAACGGCTTTTTCAATTCTCTTCTCGAGAGGATTGAGGACACAGTTGTTCGCGCTCACCTTTCCACACTTTTGGCAAAGCGGCTCTCCGTAGCCTAAGGGGGATTTGAAACACGCAATTTAACACGCTGCGTGAATATTCTATCCGAGCGGGAGTGGAAGCCTTTGATGCTGGCGCATGAGGCTCGCGTCGATCCTTGGTGTGCTCCCAG
>CAMBAQ010000201.1 GCA_945863785.1 Chthoniobacter flavus | reverse complement strand
ACCCGCTCCGACACCCGCTCCGACACCCGCTCCAGCACCCGCTCCAGCACCCGCTCCAGCACCCGCTCCAGCACCCGCTCCAGCACCCGCTCCAGCACCCGCTCCAGCACCCGCTCCAGCACCCGCTCCGACACCCGCTCCAGCACCCGCTGCTGCCGTCGCCGCCAAGCCCGTTGCTGCCGTTGCCGCTAAGCCCGTTGCTGCCGTCGCCGCCAAGCCTGTTGCTGCTGTCGCTGCCAAGCCTGTTGCCGCTGTTGCTGCCAAGCCCGTTGCCGCTGTCGCTGCTAAGCCTGTTGCCGCTGTCGCTGCCAAGCCTGTTGCCGCTGTTGCCGCTAAGCCCGGTGCACCCGCTGCGGCCAAACCCGCGCCGACCTTTATCCCAACACCGGACATGCCTCCAGACGAGTTGGTTGGGACCACACTAGGGAATTACACAATCGAAGCCAAACTCGAGGAGCGGGATTCGAAGACCCTCTATCGCGCCAAGCAAACCAATGTGGATCGTCAGGTGATTCTTTTTGTGCTGAACTCCCAAGCCGCTCAAGATGCCGAAGTCGTCGCGCGCTTTAAAGCGGACGCCAAAGCCAAAGCCCGTGTATCGAATGTGATGGTTTCCTCCGTTTACGAGGGAGGAGAAGCCAATGGCACTCACTTCTATTCGTGCGAATTTGTGCCTAGCCCCACACTCGCTCAACTCCAAGAACGGGGAACCACAATCGACCTCAAAACCGCGCTCCAAACAATGAAGGTGGTCGCCGATGTCTCGGAGTTTTTTGCCAAAGAAAAGATCCCCCATCTCGATTGGACCCCCAATCATATTCTCATCAAATCGGGCCAACCTCCCCAAATTTCGAACATCGCCTGTGAGGTCCGCCAGAACCCTTCCACGCTTGCGGAAGAGATCGCCGCGATTGGAAAAATACTTCTCCCGTCCATCGATAACTCGCCCGCATCGAGCTCCGCGAGGGAGATAGCGACCAAGATGGCAACGAGTCCTCAATCGTTTCCGACATGGAAGTCCGTCGCCGATCTCGCCGCATCCAAAATGCCCAAGTCTGCACCAGCAGATGCAAAAAAAATCCAAGCTCAAGATTTAGCGATGAACAAAGCGGTGGTGGAAACAAAACAAAAAAACCGACGCAACGTGATACTCGGTAGCGCGCTCTCGCTCACACTGACCCTCGCCGCTTGCTTTGCCGTCTATAAAGCAGTGACCAGAACCGATGTGACCATCAAGGATCTCGGCACCATGATCGAAATCCCGTCCGGCGAGTTCCAATACCAGGATAAGACCATGACGCTACCGACTTTTTACATTTCCAAGTATGAGGTCACCATAGCGGAGTATAATGAATTCCTGAAATTCCTGAATGAAAACCCAGATAAGGCGACGTCCTTTGACAGCCCCGACCAACCAAAAGGGAAGACCCACGTCCCTGCGGATTGGGCTGACTTGAATGAACTCAAGCCGCCTATGCCGGGCTACTACACCCGCGCGAGGAAATGGGGAAAATACCACGATGCGCCACTCACATTGGACTCCCCGGTTTTCGGTGTGGATTGGTATGATGCCTATGCTTACGCCAAGTGGAAGGGCCAGCGCCTTCCCACCGAGCAGGAATGGGAAAAAGCTGCTCGAGGCCAAAGCAAAGGTCTTTATCCTTGGGGTGATGAAAATAAGCCCGAGTTGGCTAATACTGGGCTCGATTTCACCCCCAATCCCGAAGCTGGTGGAGAGAAGGATGGCGGCAAGCGTTACACCCCTGTCAACTTCCCAAAAACGGATAAAAGTAGCTACGGCGTATTCGGAACCGCTGGAAACGTCTCCGAATGGACATCTTCGATTGGCGAGGAGCCCAAGAATCCCGTCATTCGTGGCGGCAACTGGAAAACAAAGGAATACCAATCCACTCGACGCATATTGAAACTGTCGGAACTCCAGAGTGATGATGCCCTTGGTTTCCGAACAGCCAGCGATGTCCCATAATGAGGTTACTCTCACTTATTGGCAAACGATCGAAGCGCTCTCCTAGACTACAGAGTCCACCGTTCTTGTCCTGCTTCGCACTCGCAGCAGCGACCCTTCTCTTGTCTCTGTACGTAGCGACGGCCCAACTGCAAGTCGATATCACGCTCAAGCGGACGCTTTATATCGCCTATGAGCCACTCATCGTGAATGTCAGTATCACGAACCTCTCCGGCGGTTCTCTTGAGCTCGCCGACAGCGGCAGAAATCATTGGTTCAGCTTCCAAATCGAAACTCTCGACAATCGCCCTGTCGCCCCCCGCCCTGGACGTGCCACGGATACCCCCATCACGCTCGAGGCAGGACAAAGGATCACCCGTTCCGTCAATCTCACCCCGTTGTATCCCATTACCGAATATGGAGGATATCGTATCCAAGCGTCGGTTTACGCGGCCTCCCTCGGCCAGTATTTCAACTCCCCACCACTCAATGTCGAGATCACCGAGGGCCGTGTCGTCTACGAGAAGACGGTCGGCGTTCCACAATCCGAAAATAAAGCCGCTTCGATCCGCCACATTGCCGTCCTCACTCATCGATTGCCGAACAGTTCCCAGCTTTACATCCGAATCCAAGAATCCAAAACTGGTACCATTTTTTGTACCCACCGTCTCGGTCGCCTCGTTTCTTCTGGTCCGCCAGACATTGTATTGGATTCCCAAAATCGCCCCCACATCCTCCAGAACGTCGCCCCCAAAGTCTTCCTTTATTCTCATATCGGGCTCAATGGCGAAGTCATTGATCGCAAGACCTACAACCAGACACGACGACACAAGCCATTTCTGAAGTTAGGCCCCGATGGCAACGTCACCACACTCGGAGGTGAAGAATCGCTCCCCGAAGACATCGCCGCCGTGAAACCTCTGCCCACCACTGCAGACCGGCCTGTTCCAGTACCTGGTGCGCAAACGGACTCCAACACGATTGAGCAACGGCCCAAGAATCTCTTGTCCGAGTAAAAGGCGTCCCCATTAGCTCCCCCCAACTTTGGAAAGCCGATTTCTCTCCACTTTGGGGTGAAGCCCCCATAAGGCAAAAAACAGAAGGCATTATCATGTGTTTGGTAAAACCACACATTATGAAAACACGCCTCCTACTTGGATCCCTTCTCTCAGCCGCCACCATGTTGGTTGGTTGTCAGACAGCCTCCCATCAAATCTGCGAAACCGGCATTTATTGCAGCAAGTGCAAAACCGTCCTCGTTCAACGAACCGATTGTATGCCGAAGAATAAACCTGCCCCGGTCTGTCATGATAAAAGTAACAAGACTCTTTGTGCAGATTGCGAGTCCATCGCGGACACTTTTTTCAAAACGGGAACTCTCAACAAAAAATGTCCCGCATGCAAAGGCACGCTTAACCATTGCAATATGCAACCAATTCCCTCCACAGGAAACAAATAGCACTCCGCGACACACGAACAAGGCGCAGGGGGAGTCTCCCCTCGCCTTTGTTAATCCCTCGTCCGCTGAAAAAAGCCGGCGTAGGTGCTGTATGTGTCACAGCATTCACCTACGACATTCACACTACTTTC
>CAMBAQ010000200.1 GCA_945863785.1 Chthoniobacter flavus | reverse complement strand
CGTCCGCGCGCCCGCATTTTGCATGGGCATGATTGGGTTTATGCGACCGAGATTTTAAAAACATTCGGGTCGCCCGTTGATGGAGACCTTGTTTCCATTAAGGACGGGAGGGATCACCTTTTGGGTGTGGGGATTTATAATTCCCGCTCGCAGATTGTCGTTCGTCGGATCTCGCGTCATCGCCAGGAACTGGATGAGGATTTTTTCAGCCGCCGCATCGCTCAGGCCCTCGAATACAGGCAGCGAGCCGGATGCCGGAGCGATCTGGGCCGCTTGATATGGAGTGAAAGTGATGGGTTGCCGGGCGTGATTGCCGACCGCTATGGCAGCATACTGGTGCTCCAAACTCTCACCCTCGCGATGGATCAGCACAAAGGCCTGATTGCGTCTTTGCTTGCTGCCGCGACGGGGGCCACCTGTGTGATCGAGCGTAATGATGCGCCTGTGCGAGTCGCAGAGGGCTTGCCATTAACCACGGGAATCTTGTTCGGCGAAAATCCAGGGCCAGTTGAGGTGGAGACGGCGGGGGTTCGCTTCCTTGTGGATTCCCTTGCGGGGCACAAGACGGGGCTTTACCTCGATCAAGTCGAATCCTACGGGATCGTGGCCGCGCTTGCGAATTGTCGCTCCGTGCTGGATTGTTTTTCGAACCAAGGCGGGTTTGCTCTGGCCTGCGCCAAAGCGGGGGCGACCACAGTGACGGCGGTCGAATCGGGTGCCGAAAGTGTCGCGCGACTTCGTGAAAATGTGACCCGCAACGAACTGGATGTGAACGTCAGAGCTTCCGATGTGTTTGATTTTTTACGAAATCCGGACCGTCCCGAATACGACATCATTATTCTCGACCCGCCGTCCTTCACCAAAGCGCGAGGAAAAGTCGGTGACGCACTCCGAGGTTACCGGGATTTGCATTCGCGCGCAGCCAAGTTGCTTTCCAAAAATGGCACGCTGGTCACCTTCTCTTGCTCGCACCATGTGGCAGGGCATGAGTTTGAAAATGCGATTTCGGAGGGTCTCTACGATGCGCGCCGCAACATGCGACTCTCGCGCCGCCTCGCTCAACCTTCAGACCACCCGGTCGTCTTGGGACTTCCCGAAACCGAATACCTCAAAGGCATCATCCTCGACGCCATGCCTGGACGGTAGGATTCGGTTCCTTCGGCAGAGCGGTCATGGCACTGGTGCCCTTGATTAGGGATTAGAATTCACTTGTCAGTCCTCAACACAAACTCAAAGCTACACGTTCATTTTTTATGCCAAATACAATACTTGTCGGTGCGCAGTGGGGTGACGAAGGAAAAGGAAAGATTATCGATTTTCTCACGGATGAGGCCGACATTGTCGTTCGCAGCCAAGGAGGAAATAATGCCGGACACACGATCGTTATCGGTGGGGAGAAATACGTTCTGCATCTGATTCCCTCCGGCATCCTTCGCCGGTCAAAAACCTGCGTGATCGGTAACGGTGTCGTGATTGACCCCGTCTCGCTTGTTGGCGAAATCGACGGCCTCTTGGCACGTGGAGTTAAAGTAGGAAAGAACCTCCTCATCAGCGATGCGGCTCACCTTGTTTTGCCTTACCATCGTTCGCTTGATGAGTTACGCGAGGTTCAAAAAGGAAGCAAAAAAATCGGCACAACGAAGCGGGGCATCGGACCAGCTTACGCCGACAAAGCCTCGCGCACAGGACTTCGCATGGGTGACCTCATGCGCCCAGACGTCTTCGCTGCAAAACTCACGCAACGAATCAAGGAAAACAACGAGATCCTCAAGAGTCACGGCCTCGCGCCCCTCAATGGCAAAAAAATCCTCCAAGATTACCTCGCCGCCGGCGAGAAGCTTCGTCCTTTTGTTACCAATACCGTCATTTTCCTGCACCGCGCTTTGGAGTTGAAACAAAGCATGCTCTTTGAAGGCGCGCAGGGAACCTTCCTAGACATCGACCACGGCACATATCCCTTTGTGACGAGTTCGAACACGACGGCTGGGGGAGCTTCCACCGGGAGTGGTGTTCCGCCACACCGGATCGACTCCGTTCTTGGAGTGATGAAAGCTTACACCACCCGCGTGGGTGAAGGCCCATTTGCTACAGAGGATCAAGGCCTGAGCGACACTCTTCATGCTATGGGGCGCGAATACGGCGCCACCACGGGTCGTGCGCGCCGTTGTGGTTGGTTCGACGCGGTATCGACCCGCTACTCGACGATGGTGAATGGCATCGACAAAATCGCCATCACGAACCTCGACGGACTCGATGGCGTGGAAACCATTCGCATCTGTGTTGCCTACCGACTCGATGGCAAGGTGATCGATTTTCCGCCGACTGATAGTGATGACCTGGCTCGATGCGAGCCGGTTTACATCGAAATGCCGGGTTGGTTGAAGGGAACGGAAAAGGCCCGCAAATTCTCGGAGCTCCCGCCCAAAGCCCGCACCTATGTTAAAAAAATATCGGAACTCACGGGTGCAAAACTTTCGATCGTGAGTATCGGGCCGGGCCGCGCTGAAACGATCCGACTTTGATTGTGAGCGGAACCCCCAAACACGTGGCCGTCATCATGGATGGCAATGGACGCTGGGCGCAGCAGCGTGGACTGCCACGTCTAGCGGGCCACGAGGCTGGGGCGAAGTCGATTGAGCGCTGCGTTCAATCGTGTCTAGATACGGGGGTGGAGTATCTCACTCTCTACGCATTTTCGTCAGAGAACTGGAAGCGTCCGGCTCTTGAGGTCAATGGGCTCATGCTTTTGTTGGAAAAATTTCTCAATCAAAAGCGCGACGAAATGGTACGGGAAGGCATTCGCCTTCATCACATCGGTCGTCGCAAGGAGTTGCCCTCTGTCTGTCAACGCAAGTTGCAGGAAGTGATGGCAGCCACAGCCTCCAATACACGACTGCATCTTGTGCTGGCGATCAACTACAGCGGGCGCACGGAGATCATCGATGCCGTCAAATCCATCTCTCGCGATGTTGCTGCCGGTGCACTCCGCGAGGAGGATATCACCCCTGAGATTTTCGACGCCCGCTTGGATACCGCCGGCATTCCCGATCCCGATCTCCTGATCCGAACCTCAGGCGAAATGCGGATCTCCAATTTTCTCCTTTGGCAGCTCAGCTACACAGAGATCCATGTGACCAAAAAATTCTGGCCGGAATTCGAGAAGGCAGATTTCCTCGCGGCTCTGGAGGATTTTCAATCGCGTTCACGCCGATATGGCGGAGTGTGAGTTTGCTATGTCTGCGTCAGTTCTGCACCCAACCCAAATCACGAACATTGCGGCTTACCGCTTCGCGGAACTGAGCGATCTCAAGTCTCTCCGGCAGCGTCTTCTCAGCCTCTGTAAGGGGTGGGGATTGAAGGGCACGATTCTGATCAGTACGGAGGGAATTAATCTCTTTGTCGCGGGAGGTTCAGCAGAAATCGATCTCCTTTTAGCGGAGTTGAGGAGCATTCCGGGATTGGAGGGCCTTGCCGTTAAAACCAGCGAAAGCGACCACCAACCCTTCTCGCGAATGCTCGTGAGGATCAAAAAAGAAATCATCGCCTTCGGTGTGGATGGGATCAATCCCGCCCGGCGCACGTCGCCGAAACTCCCTGCCGCCACGCTCAAACAATGGCTCGATGAGGGGCGCCGAATC
>CAMBAQ010000199.1 GCA_945863785.1 Chthoniobacter flavus | reverse complement strand
CGCTTACCGAAAACGGCACCTCCCGCACATTCGAGGCCGAGCGCGATCCGCTCGATGAACTTGAAAAGTGGATGGCTCCCTATCGCACCGAGACCGATCCCACTCTCCCGCTCTTTCACGGCGGCGCGGTCGGCTATCTGAGCTACGATTGCATCCGTTGGTTCGAGCCCACGATCTCCGCCCCGCCGAAGGATGAGCTTGGCATACCGGACATGTTTTTCATGGTCACCGAAGTGGTCATCGCCTTCGACCACCGCCGCCGCCGAATTCGGATCGTGGTCAATGCGTTTCCAGACAAGGAAAATCCCGTCGCCGCCTACGAGGCCGCATGCGAGCGGATTCGCAGCGTCCTCGAGTCACTAGCTAAGCCGCTCGCCTTCGAGCCGATTTTCACGGAATCCACCCCCGCCGCCGCCCCTTCGACCTCGAATACCACTCGTGAGGAATACCACGCCATGGTCCACAAGGCCCATGAATACATCCGCTCGGGCGACATTTTTCAAATCGTGCTCGCGCAGCGGTTCGAAACGGAATTTCACGACGACGCCCTCGATCTCTACCGCGCCCTGCGCTTTGTGAATCCCTCGCCCTACATGTTTTGTCTCCGTTGTCCTGGTGGATACTCGCTCGTGGGCAGTTCGCCGGAAGTCCACGTCCGCCTCACCGGCGACCTTGTTGAGATCCGTCCGATCGCGGGCACACGTCGCCGTGGAGCCACTCCGGAGGAAGATGATGCCAATGCCGCCGACCTCATGGCCGATCCCAAGGAGCGCGCCGAGCACCTCATGCTCGTTGATCTCGCCCGCAACGATGTCGGTCGCATCGCCGAATACGGAAGCGTGAAGGTTACCGACTTCATGACCATCGAACGCTATAGCCACGTGATGCACATCGTCACCCACGTCTCCGGTCAACTTGCCGGCGGACGCTCGGCCTTTGATGTCATGCGGGCTACGTTCCCAGCTGGAACCGTCTCCGGCGCGCCCAAGGTCCGCGCCATGCAAATCCTCAACGAACTCGAAAAAAGCAAACGCTGCTCCTACTCCGGCGCCGTCGGTTACTTTGGCTTCGACGGCAACCACGATTCCTGCATCGCGCTTCGCACCGTGTTGCTCAAGGACGGAAAAGCGTATGTCCAATCCGGCGGCGGCGTCGTCGCCGACTCCACACCAGAGGGCGAATACCAAGAGACCGTCAACAAAGCCATGGCAGGCATGCGCGCCATCGACCGCGCGAGAAAAACAAAATGAGAATTGACCACAGAGGACACAGAGAAGAATCAGATGGCATGGTTACACTCGCTCCGCGAATGGGGTGGGGCAAAATGATAGCCTCTTCAAGCAAGTTCGCTCCGTTTCCATTTTTTCCACACCAATCCCAGCAAGCCGGGATCATCCGTGCCCTTCGAAGCCATTTGATTCGCTACGGTCGGCCAAATTTAGGCAAGGTTCAAACGCGAAGCCCCCGTTTGTCGCTAAACTCCAAAATGGCTTCAGCCTTTAAGAACAATTTCTTCCTCTGTGCTCTCTGTGTCCTCTGTGGTCAATCCCGCTTCCCGCTCGCATGATCCTCGTCATCGATAACTACGATTCGTTCACCTACAACCTCGTTCAATACTTCGGCGAGCTTGGTGCGGAGCTCCTTGTGAAGCGCAACGACGAGATTTCCATTGCCGACATCGAAAAGCTCGCTCCCGAAAAAATCGTCGTTTCACCCGGCCCCTGCACGCCCTCCGATGCGGGCATCAGTTGCGATGTGATTCGACATTTCGGCGGAAAAATTCCCATCTTCGGCGTGTGCCTCGGCCATCAAAGCATCGGCCAGGTTTACGGTGGCGACGTCATCCGCGCCCCGCGCCTCATGCACGGCAAAACCTCGCCCATCCTGCACACCGGCGAGAATGTCTTCACTGGCCTGCCCAGCCCCTTCGAAGCCACCCGCTACCACTCCCTCATAGTCAAACGCGAAACCCTCCCGGCCTGCCTCAAAATCACCGCCGAAACCGCCGAAGGCGAAATCATGGGCCTCGCCCACCGTGAACTGCCCGTCTACGGCGTCCAATTTCACCCCGAGTCGATCCTCACCCAACATGGGAAGCAGATGCTGAAGAACTTTCTGGAGATGTAAGGGGTTAAATATTTCATGCCTGAGCATCAATCCATCGAGTGGAAAGAGTTTTGGCCAGTCGCGTGTCTGCGAGACAAACTTCTTTTTTGAAATTTAGGGTCACTTACCTCCTGACTGGCCAGTTGACCGACTGGCCGAAAGCACTCCTCACAACCCTTCAACCCAGACATCCCTAACGCCTTCTTTCGTGCGGGATCCATTGAATCGTGGTCACGAGGGATCGAACGCATCATGTCCTCGGGCCGGGAGTCCGGAGCACCACGGCCCGCACTCGATTACGAACCCGGAGGCATCTGGATCAAATTTCCCTTTTCCACCGCCTATATGGCCAAAACCTCAGCCCATTTTCAAGATGGGGACTGACGCACAAACGGCATTGTGTGAACCCGTGAGTCTGGATCTTCAATGATCTAAAGTAAATCGTGGGTTTTCGTGAATTGTATAGTTCGGCCCCTGCCAAACCATTTTCCATTTTTCGCTTCGTACTAAATCTAAAATCCAAGACACATTTTTCTGCGCAAGCGTCCAACGTTGATCTATATCTGCTATAACGAGATATTTAGCTTCCCTGATATCGGCTGGATACAAAAATCGCTCTTTATCGGGAAGCTTCTCGAAAGTGAACGTGGTCCGTCCACTCCAAGCTGTGGCTTGGATGAAATCGGTCGTTTTACAATCTAGCAACCATCCCAGATTCTGGTGGCAAACGACCATGTCCCGCTTGTCAACATGGGCATTTATCCATTTGGCGACCGCCTCGACCTCTTGGCAATTTTGGGTGACCCATGGCTCATTCCGTGGCTTCCATGTTCCACTAACGCTGGGGAGGAGGCTGCCAAAGAGAAGAAAAAGAGGGATCGCAAAAAAAAGGCGACCTGCCCATTCGGACCGTTTACCAAGAAGATGCCGCAGTCTCACCTCGATCACATTCAAGGCGCCGGCATAGGCCAAAGCAAGAAGGGGTAAAAAAACCACCGCCTGATAATAAAAAAGGGTTAGATTTTGTCTGTTCTGAAGCAAAAGCCCAGAAACTACGGCTAAAAAAACAGGGATCGGGTAATATTTTTTGCGACAACAAATCAACGCACAGATCAGCGCGCCGACATGAAAAGCATCCTGGGAATAAAAACCCACCATGTTTTTGATTGATTGAATTCCGGATCCATTTTCTTGGCTGAACTGACCGTAGAACTGAGCGAGGGTGATCATGTCCTCGAAGACCCATCGGTGCGGAGCCTGACGAAGCAGTGTCCACACCAGCGTTGTCAACAACGCCAATGCAGGGGGAAAAGCCAACCAAAACCACGAGATAGGCCTCTTGATTCGGCATAACCAAGCTGCGATGGATCCATGAATGAATAGGGGATGACTCAAAGCGGCTATCGCAAGCCCACAACCAGCCAAGGCATTTGATCGGAGGGAAGATTTCCTCAAGAGACATAAAACCGTAATAACGAAACCAAGGGCCACGGCATTATGTGAGTATATCCAGCGAAAATGAATAACCGACTGCGCATAAGACAAAAAGATCAGACACCCGATTAAAGCGGGCCT
>CAMBAQ010000198.1 GCA_945863785.1 Chthoniobacter flavus | reverse complement strand
AATAGCGGAGCAGATATTGGCAAGAATTGAGGCTTCGGTTCATGCCGTGCGCGAGGCTGCTGCACAGGGGCGAAAGATACCGTTCATCGATGAAATGCCCTACGGCGCCGCCGAGAACGAAATCCACAATGCCATGATCGGCCCCATCGCGCCATTTGGCATCCGGGGTGCCATCTGGTATCAGGGCGAGAGCAACCGCTCGCGTTTGGACTATTTCATGAAACTCCAGGCGCTGTCGGCCGGGTGGTCGGCCATCTTCCAGGTGAAGGATTTTCCGATCCTGCAGGTGCAAATCGCTCCCAATGATTACACGCCTGCCTTCACAAACGATGACGCGATGCTGTGCGATAATATCTGGAGGGCGCAATACCGCGCGGCGGAGGAGATTCCGGGCATGGGCGTTGTTCCGGTGCATGATACGGGCATTGACGTCAAAAATATCCACCCGCGAACCAAGAGAACCGTCGGGGAACGTCTCGCCGCGCTAGCCTTGAAGCGCCAGTATGGTCGCGACGTGATCGCTGCGGGACCAAGCTTGGACCATGTCGATATTGATGGGCCAACGGTTGTGGTCTCATTCAAAGATGTCGACCAGGGTTTGACCACAACCGATGGTCAGCCACCATCGTGGTTTGAACTTTCTGCCGATGGCCGTTCATTCGTCATGGCCGATGCCGTGATCAGCGGGAATACCGTGCATGTCAGTTCATCTGCGGTGCTGAAACCAAAGTTCGTGCGCATGGGCTGGAATGAAACGGCTATTCCAAACCTTGCGGATAAGAATGGTTGGCCCGCCTTTGCCTTCCCGGCCGAGAGTTATCTCGATCGAGTTGTTGAGAAATGAACACCATGAAAAGAAACGCCATGAACTTATGCTCGTTAATCGCCGTCGTTCTGGTCCTTCTCAACGGAGCTCAGGTCAGGGCCGCAGACATCGTGCCGGTCATTACTGGGGGTGACTGGACCCAACACGCCGCATCCGGTCAAACAGAGATCAATGGGACGCAATTCACGGTCGCCTTTCCGGGGCTTCCTGCCGGAGCTTACACTGTCATTGTCGAGGCGGCTGAAATCTATTTTGCGCAGCCTGGCCAAAGGGTGATGGATGTGTCGAGTGGACCAGTCGTTATCGCCAAGGGTTGGGATGTATTTCAGGAGGCCGGTGGGAAGAATAAGACCGTCGCGAAGAGCGTCACGGTGCAGCATGCCGCTGACGATATCGGAGGCCCGCTTGGCGTGACATTCCAAGCGACGGTAAATAAAGCCAAATTCTCAGTCATCCGCATCAAGGCTGCCGATGGTAAGCCAGTGGCGCTCGCGGATGCCGCCAACTTCAAGCAAGCGACGGATGATTTCGGAAGCCAGGTGCCAGTAGTTTCAGGGCCTGAAATCTGGAAAGACATGACACAAAGCCCTGAGGCCCGAACCGCAGATCTCATCAAGCGACTATCACTGCGCGAGAAGGTCAGCCAACTCGTGTGTGGCGCAGTGGCCATCAAGCGCCTTGGTATCCCTGAGTATAACTGGGAGAGCGAGGCACTACACGGTGTCATGGCGCAGGACCAGGTGACAGTGTTCCCACAACCCATCGGCATCGCCGCTTCGTTCAACAACGCGCTTTGGCAGCAAGCGAGTGACGTGATCAGCACCGAGGGGAGAGCCAAATTTAACGAAACATTTCGCAAGCAGGGCGGCTCAACGGTCTTCCAAGGCATTTGTTACTCAGCACCCAATATCAATATCTTCCGCGATCCACGCTGGGGCCGAGGACATGAGACATATGGTGAGGATCCGTTCCTGACAGCACGCATGGGCGTCGCCTATGTGGAAGGGCTTCAAGGAAAGGACCCTCATTTCATCAAAACGGTGGCAACTCCCAAGCATTACGCGGTTCACAGCGGGCCGGAGTCTCTTCGACATGTGTTCGACGCCAATGCTAACGATCAGGATCTTTGGGAGACTTATCTCCCAGCGTTTGAAGCCACCATCGTCGAAGGCAAGGCATGGTCCATCATGGGTGCATACAATCGCTTCCGAGGCGAATCCTGCTCCTCGAGCCAACTCCTTCTCAACGACATCTTGCGCGGCAAATGGGGCTTCAAGGGCTATGTGATTTCCGACATGGATTCCGTCGCCGACATATGGGCGACCCACAAACTGGAAAAAAACGCCGCGGGTGCTTCGGCGCGGGCGATCAAGAATGGCATGGACCTGTGCATGGGCGGCATGTCCATGGGCGGTGGCACCTACATGGCGTTGACAGAGGCAGTCCGGAATGGGCTTTGCACGGAGGCGGATGTGGACCGCGCCCTGGCGCGTTCCTTGAATGTCCGCTTCCGCCTCGGATTGCTCGATCCGCTCGATAAGGTGGCCTATGCACAGATCCCGTTGTCGGCTTGCGACACTCCGGAGAATGACGCTCTGGCCCTGGAGTGCGCCCGTGAATCCATGGTGCTGCTGAAGAACACCGAAAACCTCCTGCCGCTCGCCAAAAAGGGAACGGTTGCCGTGATCGGCCCTAACGCCGACTGTGAATTCGAGAAGGGATGGATGGGCACGGGGCAATCCACGCAATATGGAAATTATAGCGGAGTCGCCAGCCATCCCATCAATGTCCTTAGTGGCATTCGCAGGAAGCTGGAGGGTGTCGGCAAGGTTCTTTATGCCAAAGGCTGCACCCTCACTCGCCGGGATGCAAAATTGACCGCTGAGGCGCTGGCCGCGGCCGAACAGGCCGACACCATCATCATGGTCATGGGGATGAGTGCATCCGATCTCGCTAATCGAGAACCGGAAGCAAGTGAGAAGGAAGGTTCCAATAAAACCGGTTTCGCGCTCCCCGCTGCGCAGTCTGACCTGATTCGCGAGATCACGAAGACAGGAAAACCCATCGTTTTAGTGTTGATGAATGGCTCAAGCCTCAGCATCAACTGGGAGGCCGAGAACCTGCCCGCCATTCTGGAAGCCTGGTATCCCGGTCAACGCGGCGATGCTGTCGCCGATGTTCTATTTGGCGACTACAACCCAGCGGGCCGCCTGCCCATCACCTTTTACAAAACAGAGGCGGATCTTCCTGAGATAACGAACTACGACATGCATGCCGCCAAAGGGCGAACCTACCGTTATTTTAAAGGAGAGCCGCTGTTTGCCTTTGGATACGGGCTTTCCTACACGACCTTCGCCTACTCCGCGATGAAGGTTGAGGGGGCGGGTGCCGAGAACCGAAAAGTTTCCGTGGATGTAAAAAATACGGGCTCACGTGCGGGCGATGAGGTGGTGCAACTTTACATCCGCCGAACCGATGCGCCGACTGATGCCGCTCTCCCGCTGCGGTCGCTACGCGGATTCGCACGAGTGAAGCTGGCCCCAGGCGAGACGAAAACCGTTGTCTTTACCCTCACTCCGTTTCAGTTCGCCTTTGCGGACCCAAAGGGGGAACGCCGCACGGAAGGGGAATATGAGCTTGCGATTGGTGGCTCTCAAAAAGCGGCACAAGTCTCAACAGTGAAGTTTGAAACGCCAATCGTGGCGCCTCGGTATGAACATGTCGCACCTGTTTTAACATTCCATTCAGAAAACAAAAAATGAAAACCGATCCACTCCATAGTTGAGCGAATCCGGTTAGGGAATCATCAGCCACAACTCTAGGCCGCCGGATATCCAGCAAAAAAAATATTTTCGGGATCTAATGCAC
>CAMBAQ010000197.1 GCA_945863785.1 Chthoniobacter flavus | reverse complement strand
CTCGGACTTGAATGAAGAGGAGGGTTGAACAGTCATAGGAGTTCCAAGCTTGCGTGGATACTTGAGCAATGTCACGTTACTTTTATGTGTGGAATTGTTGCTTATATCGGTCGCTCGAATGCCCTGCCCGTTCTCATGGATGGTCTTCGCCGCTTGGAATATCGGGGCTACGACTCCGCTGGCGTGGCCATTTTTGAGAATGGTCAGATTCACCTCCGCAAGTCCGTCGGCCGCATCGCAAATCTGGCTGAAGAGATCGAAAAAAATCCTGTTTCGGGATCAATCGGCATCAGCCACACACGCTGGGCCACACATGGCGCGGTCACCCGTGAAAACGCCCACCCCCATACGGACAAATCGGGCCGACTCCATCTGGTCCACAACGGGGTCATCGAAAATTATCAAATCCTGCGCGATCAGTTGATCGAGCGTGGACATGTTTTCCACTCCCAGACGGATACCGAAGTCCTCGCGCACCTTGTCGGGGAAGCCTTTGACCGAGCTCCCTCACGGACCGAGGCCGCCCTCGTCGAGGCCGTTCGCCAAGCCCTCCGACAAGTCATCGGCACCTACGGCATATCAGTTGTTCACGCCGATGTTCCTGGTGTCATCATCGGCGCCCGTCGCGGAAGCCCGCTCGTTTTGGGAATTGGAAAAAACGAACACTTTCTCGCCAGCGATGTGAGCGCCATTGTGGCTCACACAAGGGATGTCGTTTATCTCAATGACTACGAGATCATCGCCCTGCAGGCCGAAGGATTTGAAATCACGACCGTCTCGGGCAACGGCGCCGACTACCAAGTTAGCAAGGTCGAATATTCCGCTGATTCCGTCGATAAGGGTCACTATCCCCACTACATGCTCAAGGAAATCCACGAGCAACCGAACAGCGTGAGAGACGCTCTGCGCGGTCGTCTTTGCCTGGAGGAGGCCACCGCCAAACTTGGTGGTTTGAATATGTCCAACGCGGACCTGCGCTCGGTGGATCGCATTGTTCTCGTCGGCTGCGGCACCGCCTTTCATGCGGCGCTGGCTGGCGAATACCTCATCGAATCCCTCGCCCACATCCCCGTGGAATGTGAGTTCGCAAGCGAGTTCCGCTACCGCAATATCCCACTCGACCGCGACACTTTGGTCTTCGTCGTAAGCCAAAGCGGCGAAACGGCCGATACCCTCGCCGCCCTGCGTGAGAGCCAGCGCAAGGGCCACCGCACCCTCGGCATTTGCAACAATGTCGCCAGCACAATCGCCCGCGAAAGTGACGGTGGCGTTTACATGCACGCCGGCCCTGAGATCGGTGTTGCTGCGACCAAATCCTTCACCTCACAGCTCACGATTTTTGCTCTTCTTGGATTGCTCCTCGGGCGCATTCGCCACCTCTCACACAGCGAGGGGCTCGAAATCATCGCCGCGATGGAGAAACTGCCGGATCTCGTCGCACGCACCCTCCAACTCGACGCGCAGATCGCCGCTATTGCCAAAAAATACGCCCACTCGAAGAGCTTCCTCTTCATGGGCCGCCAAGCGCAATACCCGATCGCCTTGGAAGGCGCACTGAAGCTCAAAGAGATCAGCTACATTTCCTCTTCCGGCTATCCTAGCGCAGAACTCAAACACGGCGTGATTGCTCTCATCACCGAAGAAGCTCCCTCCCTCTTTATCGCTCCGAGAGATGCGGTCTTCGAAAAAAACATCAGCAACATCGAGGAAGTCAAAGCGCGCAAAGGCCCCGTCATTGCCATCGGAACGGAAGGAGACACCGCCCTCGCAAAAATCTGCGACGACGTGATCCTCATCCCCGATTGCCCTCACTACCTCACCCCCATCCTCTCGGTCATCCCGTTGCAACTCCTCTCGTACCACATCGCAGTCGAGCTTGGCTGCGACGTAGATAAACCCCGCAACCTCGCCAAAAGCGTCACCGTCGAGTAATCTCACCGCCTAGCTTTACGCCTAGGAAGCTATAGCGACTTTTACGACCACTTTGGCGATTTCGCCGGTGCCGACCATTGGGGCGTGGGCATCCTCGGGAAAAAAGATCACAAATTGGCCCGGTTGGAGGGAATGCCACGATGTGGCGTCATCCTTAAAAAATTGCACATCCCTTTCCTCGTTGAAATCCCCATCAGGCTTCACGCAATCCGCTGTCGGTTTCCAACCGAACTCCTCTTTCCCAGAAACAAGAAATTGGATGTCGATGTGGCTGCGGTGAGCTTCGATTCGGGCTGCTTCTCTGGTCTTTGCGGGTCGTCGCATGAAGCTCGCAAAAATCAAGTCTCCATCGATGGTTTGCCGAGTTTCAGAACCTGGATCTAGGTTTCCAGCCTCTAGATACCGGAAGGCCTCCGCAAAACCGGGGTGGATGGGCAGATACTTGTGAAAGGAGGAAAGGGTATCGATGATCATCTTTCTTATTAAATGGTTCGGGTGGTATCCCCAAGTGGTGTCATTGATCGAAATCAAAAACGCCTAATACCAAAAGCCGCTTGCTTTTGGATTTTTGAAAAGGGGCACAGGGCGTCCCGCCTGTGTGCGTTGGCGTGCTCATTGGTTCCAGTGGGCAGGGTGCGAACAAGTAGACCAGTTCCCACACGGCCGAGACGGCCGTCCCCCCTTCTTTTCCGCTGCAAAGTCCAATTTTAAAGGGCCAATGGTATAACTCCAAAAGATCGATCCGCAAACCAATGAATGGGGTTTCTTATTTAAGCAAATTTCTTTGAAGCGCCTTAAAGACCGGGGCTGGAGTGCATGATGCCGCCGTCGGCGAAGATGGTTGTGGCGGTGAGGTAACTGGCGCCTGGGCCGGCGAGGAAGGCGACGACGCTTGCGATTTCTTCTGGTTGGGCCATACGGCCAACGGGGATCGCGTCATCGAGCTTCTTGAGAAGAGCGGGATCTTTCATCGTCGAGGTATTGATCGGCGTGGCGACGGCTCCGGGACCGACGGCGGTGACAAGAATGTTGTGCGGGGCTAGTTCCAGCCCAGCCGTGCGGGTGAGCATACGCATGCCGCCTTTGGAGAGGCAGTAGGCGGTATTTCCTGGCATGGGCCAATCCTCATGGACAGAGGTGATGTTAATAATGCGTCCGCCGCCGCCTTGCGCGATCATTTGCTTCGCGGCGATCTGGGTGCCGAAGAAGGCGCTCTTGAGATTGATGTCGAGCACGCGCTGGTATTGCTCCTCGGTGGTGTCGAGCACGGAGGTGCGGGTTTCCACGCCGGCGTTGTTGACGATGATGTCGAGGCGGCCGAAATTTTGGACTGCAGCATCGACGAGTTTTTGGAGGTCAGCGGTTTTGCTGACGTCCGCTTGGACGGCAACGGCTTTTTCGCCTAGGGCGAGGAGTTGCTTCTCCAGAGTTACGGCGGTTTCGGGATGGACGACATAATCGATGACGATGTTGGCTCCCTGTTTGGCGAGTTCGACAACGATAGCGAGGCCGATACCGCTATTTCCGCCTGTGACGATGGCTGTTTTTCCTGTGAGGTTCATTGGTGTTTTTTTGGTTGGTTAAATCGAAATGGAAACTTTTTAGACTGACGCAGGGTTTTGGATGCGGGAGGCGGTGTAGAACTGGCGGCACATTTTGGCCACGAGGGCGGTCCAGCCGGTCTGGTGGCTGGCTCCGACGCCGGCGCCGTTGTCGCCGTTGAAGTATTCGTTGAACTGGAGAAGGTCGCGCCAGTGGGGATC
>CAMBAQ010000196.1 GCA_945863785.1 Chthoniobacter flavus | reverse complement strand
ATCGTCGGATCGGAGAAAATGAACCCCCTCCGCAACGCAATCGGTCTTGAGAAGCAACACCTCGCCTTTACCTGGACCATGAGTCGCCGCACAGTCGTCCCCTGGACCAAGGGGTTGATCGAGCGGCACCGGCACAAGACGGAGGAGCTCAGCTAGTAGTTTGTCTTCGTTGGAGATCTTCATTTCATGGTATCCGGCCACATAATCGTACCAAAAATACTAATGGCATTAAAAGCAGCGTGCATCGAGATGGGGGCCCAGAGTGACCCTGTCTGCTCATAGAGCAGAGCGAGAGCGACAGCCAAAATCACCAAGCCGGGAATCGACGGAACGTGTCCGTGAATAAGAGCAAACACGAGCGCACTCACTGCCATCGCCACATACCGCCCGCCCAACTGGCGAGCAATCCCATAAAGACACCCTCGAAAAATCAACTCCTCCGTGAGCGGAGCGGCAAAAACGGCGATCCCAATAACCGCGAGATAGGACTGCCATCCTTGCGCATTCATTAAAAAAGTCACAATCGGCTGAGGCTCCGCATCAGGCCCGGCCAAGCTGTATCCAAGCCACTGAGCACCATAAATAGGGGGCAACACAAGGCTAAGTCCAATAAAGATGGCCGAAAATCCCCTCGCCCACTTGCCTCCCTGCAATCCGAAGGCCTCCATCAAATCCACATTCCGATACACCAAAAAACCAACAACAAAAAGAATGATGGCGCAGTAGAGGATGAGACTGCTTTTGAGGGCACCAAGGCTCACTCGCGCTGGGGCCTTGCCGAAAGAGGATGCGGCCATAAGGAGAAAAAACATCACCACCGAAATGGTGTAAATCGCCTCCGGCCACCGCCAGATAGTCTTGGGAAAGCGATCCCTATGCGATAGCGCTGATGCCACGGATCGG
The DNA here is from genome assembly GCA_945863785.1 of Chthoniobacter flavus. Lineage (GTDB taxonomy): Bacteria > Verrucomicrobiota > Verrucomicrobiia > Chthoniobacterales > Terrimicrobiaceae > UBA967. Next base: position 2,793 of record CAMBAQ010000196.1, on the reverse strand, counting down.
CGTACGAGAAAGAGGTAAGCCATCACCGCCAAGGCAAACCAAGCCGAGTGCAAAAGATAATCCATTTCCCAAGATTAATCACAGGCTGACGGTGATTTTGCTAGCCCGATCAACAATGTAAAAACCGGAGATTTTTGTAGGGAATCCCCGCAACTCGCCGAGGGTTGATTTGAAAAAGAATTAAAGGCACTCTAAGCGCAGATGGATTTGCGCAACCTCACCACACATCTGAACTCCGGCGGCAACCTCTCCTCCGAGGCGATCCGCTTGGCAGGAGATTTTCTTCTGGATGATAAATGCCCTCTGGATGAGCGCGCCGACTTTTTACAAGCCCTTCATAAAAAAGGCGAGACTCCAGACGAAGTTGCTGAGTTTGTAGAAATGCTTCTCGAACGAGCGGTGAAGCCCCCATTTTCAGGCGATAACTACATGGATGTTTGCGGCACTGGTGGTGACCGAGCAGGATTTTTTAATATTTCCACCACCGTGATGTTTGTGGCCGCTGGAGCCGGCGTTCGCATCGTCAAACACGGCAATCGTGGCATCACTTCAAAATCCGGTGGTGCTGACGTGCTCGAGGCCTTAGGCGTTCGCATCGACCTCACCCCCGATGCGGCGGCAACCGCACTCGACAAGGCAGGCTGCTGTTTCCTCTTTGCCCCCGCCTACCATCCCGCATTTCGTGCCGTTGCACCAGTTCGTCAGGCCCTCGCAGCACGTGGATGCCCCAGTATCTTCAACATCATCGGCCCACTTTTAAATCCGGCTCGACCCACATTCCAACTCGCGGGCGTCTTCGATCCCAAGCTCCTAGCGACCTATGCAACGGTATTTCAAAAACTCGGACGCAAGCGCGCGTGGGCGATCCATGGAACTGGCCCTGATGGATTCCGTGTCGACGAGGTATCTCCATTCGGAATCACCCATGTCCATGCGGTGAATGGAGCGTCATCGCGTGAGTTCACCATTGAATCGACCGATTTTAATTTGCCGCAAATGATCCCCAGCGATCTTGCTGGGGGTGATGCCAAGACGAATGCCCACATCCTTCGTTGCATCCTAGACGGAACCCTGCAAGGCGCGACCAGAGCCGTCGTCCAACTCAATGCGGCCGCCGCAATCTGTGCAGCGGGCATGGCTCCAGATATGAAGAAGGCTTGGGACCAAGCCCGGGATTCCATCGACAATGGCAACGCCCTCCGTTCCCTCGAAAATCTCCGCTCCGTAGCCTGATCGGTGAAAGTCCGTGAAAAATTCCGCTAGCAGTCTATAAAAGATGTAACCATGAAACTCCTCGCTCTTCTTTGCAGTCTCCTCGCCCTACCTCTCGCTTTGAATTCCTGCGCCACGACAGGTTCGAAACCGTCGGCCTCTCTTGCCGTTCTAGCTCAACAAGGCGTTCCCTCCGCCACACTCTCTCGCATCAAAGCAGGCCGCGTCTTGAGCTTTTCTGACATACTAACTCTCGTGCAGCGCCACATCTCTGATAAGGCGATCGTCGCCTACCTCAAGAGCACCCACGCCCCTTACCGCTTCACCACGGCACAACTTGAGCAACTCTCGAGTGCAGGAGCGGGATCAACCTTAGTGAATTATCTCGGTGCCTCCATTGGATACTATGAGGCCACCAAAGCCAACCAAGTCGGTGCTAGCAAATGGGACAACCACCCCTACTTCAATGATCCCGCCTACTGGGGAGCGGCTCCGTTTGACTACGGATTCCCGATGGAGTGGGATGATCAGGCGATCCTTTGCAACAAAGCCAACGCTCGCCGGTAGGCAATCACCGAAACCGAACGGATTTTTTAAACGATGGAAGCTGTCCAATACCGGATCGGAAATGAAAAGCTCATACGCGTGCTTGATGGCGCCAGCGAACGACTCCGCTCGCTTCTCACCAAGCAAGGTCGCCCAGGCGGGGCCCTCCGCGTTGCCGTCATTGGCGGCGGATGCTCCGGACTCCAATACAAGATGGATCTCGTCGATGGGCCCGCCAATCGCGACATCATGGTTGAGTCAAATAGCGTCCGCGTCGTCGTTGACCCCAAAAGCGCTTTATTTGTGAGTGGCTCGGAACTCGACTTCAGCGACGATTTGCAGAAGGGCGGGTTCAAAGTCACCAACCCGAACGCCGTGGCCCACTGCTCTTGCGGAGAGAGCTTTTCCGCGTGACGGATTTTTTTAGCGAGTTCGGGTTGGACCGCCGGGCCTGGATCGATTTGAACGATCTAAAAGCAAAGTATCACGCCCTCATGGCAGAGGCTCACCCAGACAAAGCTAGCGGCAGCGCAGCTAAGTCCACGTTACTCAACGAAGCCCGCAAAACCCTCTCCAGCCATCCTCAACGTCTCCGACACCTCGCCGCCCTACAGGGGGGCACGGAAACCACCACCAAGGCTTCACCCGACTGGGATTTATTTTCCCGCACCGGCGAACTCACACGTCGGGCGAGCGTCGCCCTAGAGAAAAAAACTTCGCTCGCCTCGCCCATCGCTAAGGCTGTCTTGCAGGCAGAACTCAAACAATTGGAGTCCGACTTGATCAATCTGCGCAAGGAAATCAGCGCCCACTTGGATCACCTCGAAGCCCGAACCCGAGAAGCCGACCAAGCCCCGCACGACGCAGCCTCGCTTCTGATTTTGGCCGAGGAATGGACATTCGCTACCCGCTGGTCCCTATCGATCAACACCGCCATCACGGCACTGAGTCTTCGCTAGTTTGTTGCCGCCCGTTTTCCGGATTCGATGGCCATAGTGTAGCCCATTTACGCTCTGTTCTTCAAAGCGGACAGGG
>CAMBAQ010000195.1 GCA_945863785.1 Chthoniobacter flavus | reverse complement strand
TCCGAAGCAGTTCCCGTTCCCTAATATTAGGGTGGATGACCGCATTCCCAGCAATCAGACGTCCAATGAAGGCCTGTCATCTCGCCGGGCGCACAAGCCTCCGGGATTTAATTTAACATAGGTCCGGGACTACACTCCGTTTAATCGCGTACACAGCAGGGCAAATTGTTTGCGATCGAAACCGCATAAATTTGTTGGATTGGAAAAGATCGATTTTTGGAAATCACCCCTCAGAGATTCCTTCAGGGTTGCCGCGATTAAGGTCTCCACTGCGTTGATTTCTTATGTCTGAAGCGTCCGCTCAAGGTTCGCGAAAGTCAAGGCTACCCGCGCTGGTTTTTTTAAGAAAAAAAGCCCCGAACCAAAAGCCACCCCACCCGTGCTTCAGGCGACGGCTTCTTCGTAGATATACTTTTGAAAGCCGGCGAAGACCGCTTTAATTTCTTCGGGCTTTCCAGCGAGCTCGGCCACGGCATCCGCAATGGAATCGTGATATTTTAGACGCAACAACGGGTTGAGTTTGCTCTACTCGAGTTCCTCCACCACTTCGGCGACATAATGCTGAAGCACAAAATCAAGGAAAGCCTGCTGCTTGGAGTTTAAGTCCGAGTTGATATAGACCTTCGCTTGGGCGGCACGGACCTCGCGCGTGAGAGGGATTTTCGAATACGCGACATGGGCAAGCAGGTCGAAAAGATCGCTGTCCTCGGCATCGATGATCTTTTGCATTTCGGCGAGTTGTTCAACACCGAACCCCGTAGCGAAGAGGAGCAACGACCAACCGCAGGTTGGCCCGAAGGGCGAGCTGAGCGGGAGCGAACACATGCCAGCGGGCGCTGGCTGGGTAGCCTGCCGAAGGCAGCCCGAAGCGACATGAGCGGGAGCGAAGGAGGCAACCGGAGCGCAGCGGAGTAACGAGTCAATTCAGAACTTTTGACAGGATTTACAGGATTTGCAGAATCGGCGCTGCGCGACTACGACTTGGCAAGTCAGGCGCAAAGGGCTCCATCAAGAGTCGGTCGGCGACGGCGCGCCGATGCGAACAACAAGATTTTGCCTTTTTACTCGCCCGCGACAGAATCTTTCACCATGAGAAAAAAAATCCATTTTCGAGCCACTTCGATTACTCTCATTCCGGTTAAAAAATGCACAATGAATTCCACCATATGAAGCGGAGGCAATTTATTAAGCAGACTGGCTTGGCTGCACTCGGCTTTGCGGGTTTGCGCTCCTACTCTTTATTTGCGTCGGAGCGGATGACCTTGAATCCCACGATCGTTGGGTATGGCCCACTGCGACCGGACCCAGAAAAGATTCTGGAACTGCCAGAGGGATTTTCCTATCAAGTCATCGCGAAAGAGGGGCGCTTGATGACGGATGGACTGAGATTGCCAGCGATGCCTGATGGGATGGCCACTTTCCCAGGAAAAGAGGGGCGGGTGATTTTGGTCATGAATCATGAGGTCAATAGCTCGGCTTCGAGCTCCGAGGGCGCATTCGGTAAGTCGAATGAATTGCTGACTCCAGAGATCCGAGACCAACTCTATGATGGGGGAAAAAATCCGATGCTCGGTGGGACTACGACCCACATCTACAATCCAGCCACCGGGCGAATCGAGGCAGAGTATTTGAGCTTGGGTGGAACGGAGCGAAACTGCGCCGGGGGATCAACGCCTTGGGGCACTTGGATCACTTGCGAGGAGACGGATAATATTTTAGCTGGTGGCGACTGGACGCAAGATCACGGCTACAACTTTGAGGTTCAAGCGACGGAAGAGATTAGGCTGCAAAAGGCCATTCCACTCAAAGCGATGGGGCGATTCCGCCATGAGGCTGTCGCGGTGGATCCCGATAACTCTTACGTTTACCAAACGGAAGATGTGCCGGACGGAGCAATCTACCGATTTATTCCTCGCACGCCAAGGAGGCTCATCGATGGGGGGCGGCTGCAGGCTCTAGCTATCAAAAACATCACAAAATGTGATACGCGGAATTGGGGAAATGAGCATTTTGAGGAGGGGCGCGCCTATGAGGTGACTTGGGTGGATCTCGATGAGGTGGAGTCCCCAAAAAATGATCTCCGCCATCAGGCGCAATCCAAGGGAGCGGCTGTATTCGCGCGGGCCGAAGGGATGTGGTATGCCAATGGCGAAATTTATTTTGCCTGCACCAATGGAGGTCACATCAAAGAAGGACAAATCTTCCGTTACCGCCCTTCGAGGGAGGTAGGCACTGATGGGGGAACGTTGGAGTTATTCGTGGAAAGCAAGGATGCGAACATCCTCTCCTATGCCGATAATCTCACGATTTCCAACTACGGAGATGTGATTATCGCCGAAGACACCTACGACATACGATCCTGCCGAATAGTGGGAATCACGTCGCAAGGCCAATGCTACCACATCGCTCGCAATGCCTATAATTCGTCGGAGCTAGCGGGCGTCTGCTTCTCGCCTGACTACAAAACGCTATTTGCGAACATTCAAAAAACGGGAATCACTATTGCCATCCAAGGGCCATGGGCGAATCGCCGAGTCGGTTGAGTTTTCGTTGAGGAACCGCGGATGTGAAATTTCGACGAACAAAGACGGTTGATTTCTGGATGGTCGGCTTGATAATAAAGACTCGTATGAAAAACACTGCCATACTCTCTCTTTTCTCCACCGCCATCCTACTCAGCGGGTGCACTACAGAAATGGGCCCCGACGGGCGCCCTCGCTCTGTTATGACGCCGATGGGAGCCGCTGCGGTGCAGGCCGTCTCGGCGGCAGGCATCGGTGCTGGCACTGGCGCCATGATGCGTGGAGTGAATCCGGTCGCTGCGGGCGCTATCTCGGCAGGCGCAGGGAGTGTCGGCTCGCAGGCGATCAATGCCTTCATCCCGAAATCAAGCGGATCAGGCGGCGGCTATCAGCAACAGCCCGCTGGCTACCAGCAACAGTCAGCCAATCAACAGCTCTACATCCGCACTTCCGATGGCGGCTTTGTTCCCGCCAAGATCAGCTATATGCAGCAACCGGACGGTTCCTATATCCCTTCTTATCCGAGTGGAAGACAGCTCTTCCGTCAGCTTCCTAACGGGGGCTTCGCGCCTGCGAATTAACGATCCACTAAAATCATCAAGCCTTTGGAGAAGTGACTCCCGAATTAAGCTCGGGCAGCTCTGGCGATGAAACCGCTGCGACCGGATTCGGTATATAAGCGACTTTATCTGGCTGGTCCTTGATCTCCACAGGCTGGGCGGCCTTTGCGATTTCACGTTCGAATTCCGCCTTGGCTTTTTGAAACTCTCCGAGGCTTTTACCAAGCCCCTTGGCGAGTTCCGGCAATTTCTTTGCTCCGAACATCAATAGGCACAGCAGGAAAATGAAAATCAGCTCAGGAAAGCCAGGGGCCGAGAACGCCAATAATGAATGGGACATAACAAAAAACAAACACATCGCGTATTCCATTGCAAGCCTACCCCTCAAAGGCTTTTCCATCCCGAATCCCCCTGGCCCCATTTTTCATCGCTCCGCTATGACCTCAGAGAGACGCTTCCGATATCCAGATGCCGCTTGTTTTCCGATTAACGGACTCCTAAAACTCAAAGGGAGATGCATAAGATTCTTCTAGTCGAGGACAATGAGATGAACCGCGATATGCTGTCGCGCCGCCTTGAGCGCCGGGGCTTTAAGGTGATCATGGCCCTCGACGGAGCACAAGGGGTGGAAATGGCCCGCAGCG
>CAMBAQ010000194.1 GCA_945863785.1 Chthoniobacter flavus | reverse complement strand
CGAAGAAGAGCCTGTTCTCTCCTCAACCTCACCCCACACCGGCAAGGTGTCTTTTCATTGCCAGCAGGATTGGACCGCGTTGAGCTTTTGTTAACCGATTATCATCCATACTTCCACCCCGCAATAAAAGCACCCGTTGGCCAGTTTCTGCGTGTCTATCGAATTTGCTGGTGAACATCCGTGCTTTTAGGGAGGGCCAGCCTAGCGTCTTTTGGCAATCGATCGACTACCCAGTCATTGATGTTTTTCCACGCTGAAAAGAGCACGGTGCCGGGTGCCTGCCACTTGCTTTGGTCGGCGAGAATGATGCGACGCTTGGCGCGGGTGATGATGGTTTTTTTGACCTCGCTTTCAGTGAACTCCGTGGTCCAACAGCCTTCGGAATTCAGGCCTGTGGCGCCTATGAGAGCGAAGTCGAATTGAAGATTTGCGAAAGCGTTGATGGCGGTACCTCCGACGAGGGCACCGCTGACTTTGCGCAATTCCCCGCCGATGCAGATAATGCTGGCTTCGGCATGGGAACAGGAAGCGAGCAGGGCTATGGAGTGGGTGATCAAGCGGATATCCACGCGCCGCATGAGAAGTTTTCCAACCTCCAGACAAGTCGATCCAGCATCCACAAAAACACTGGATCCTCCGGGGATGAGTTCGTTCGCTATGGATGCGATCGATTTCTTTTCGACTTTCTGGCGCTGCTGGCGCTCGTCGAAAGAAATCTCGGAGCGGGCATAGAGGGGATCGAGTACTCCGCCGTGAACTCGGATCAAGTCGCCCGAATTTTCGAGGTTGCTCAAATCCCTTCGCAGTGTAGCCGGCGAGATACGGAAAAGCTTTTGAAGTTCTGCAAAGCTTAAGCGCTGCCTCTCTCTCACGGCTTTCCGAATCGAATTATGTCTTTCTTGAGCGAACATGATCAGTCTTATCTATAAGAGCGTTACATTTCCCTCATTCGTCAAGTCGCGCGTTCCGAGTTTGTCAGCAAGCCTGAGGCAATCTTTGATAGGCAGGATGCCGTCCGAAGTTCCGGCTCCGAAGAGGCAGGAGGCGGCGGTGGCGACTCCGTAGAGAAGGGCCGTGTCGATCGCAAGGTTTTCGTGCAGGCCGAAGAGGACGCCGGCGGCAAAAGCATCCCCAGCGCCGACTGTTCCGATGATCCGCTCCTGCGAAACATGGAGGCTGCCTTGGATGTGGAATTTTCCATCACGTCCGAGAGCGCAGGCGCCTTCCGCAAAGTGGACGATCACCCATTCGCCAACACCGGAGGCGAGGAGTTGGCGGGAAGCAGATTCGAGCGCCGGCAGGGAAATGCGGCCGTCAGGCTTGATGGAGATGCCGGTCGTTCGCTCGATTTCGAACTCGTTCATGATGCAATAGTCCGTGTGGCGAAGGGCCGGAAGTACGATGTCTGCGAAGCGCTGACTGTCCTCGCTCACGACATCGATGCTGGTTTTGAATCCCGCTTCCCGAGCCGTGTGCAAAACTCGGGCGGCGGCGGTGCCGAATTCCGAGTCGGGTTGGTCGAGTAAATCGAGGAGCAGCAGGTAGCCAATATGGAAGATTTTGGCATGCGAGCCAATGAAGGAAAAATGTTCGGGTGCGAGGAAGGCGTTGGCTCCGCGTTGATGGAAAAATGTTCGGCGTCCGGTGCATTGAACTGTCATCACATCGGTGTAGGAGGTTGGTGCCGTCGCGTGTCGGAGAATGCGGGTGCGATCGACGCCGTGCATATCACATTGTCCGTGAATCCAGTCTCCGTGATCATCCGCGCCGATCAGGCCGATGCCTGCGAGAGGAAATGGAGCGCCCAAGCGGGCCAGGTCAAGGAGCACGTTGAATGGACTGCCGCCGTTGCCGGTCGTTTCCGTCAGGATGTTGGCGAGCGCATCCTGTTGCGGATAGGTGTCGATGACTTTCAGTTTGTCGACGATCCAGTTCCCAGCAGCGAGGATACCTTGGCGCTCGCTCATGCGGAGGTGTCGCTCAGACGGCAAAGGATGGAGGGCAACCGAACGCCGCTGCGCGTGCGGGCTGTACGCACAATATTTAAGCGAAATATTCGCGATTTCTCGACGTGGATAAACTTGGTTTTCACGGTAGCGGGGGATTTAGAGATTAATGGAACTTTTGGTTTGCTGGGATTTTAGTGCGGCCTCAAAGAATTCATGGCTGCGGACGGCTTCCTCGGGTGTCACGCAGCCGAAGCGGCCATCCAGCTTGCCTGCGCGTTCGGCGATGTAGGCCGCCCACATTTGCAGGAAGCAATCTGGGAAGCCCGGTTCGAAGATGCCGCCGGTAATGGTCGAGAACGGGCCATTGAAACCGAGGTCGGTCTTTTGCCAGAGTTGTTCCTGGCCACGCTGGAAGGTCCAGAGCGTCTTAGGCTCCTTGGTGCTGAATTTCACGCCACCATCGGTGCCGAGGACTTCAATGTACCATGTGTTTGTCTCGCTCGGGGCGAGGCGTTTCATTTCGAAGCGGACAGGGACTTCGCTCCCGTCGATTTCCACTTCGGTGTGCAGCATCGCGTTGTCCCAGGTGTCGCATGTGGCCATGCCGCCTTTGCCATCCGGACGCTCGTGATAGATTTTCTGTAGCTGCGCATAGACGCGCTTGGGATTCCAGCCAAGGCGGAATGGCACATGAATGGCGTGCATGCCTAGGTCGCCCATCACTCCGATCGCGCCGCAGGTTTTGACCTGGCGCTTCCAGTTGGCGGGCTTGGTGGGATCGAGGTCGCTGCTGTGGTGGAATCCCGAGTGGATTTCCAAAATCTTTCCCAGATTGCCTTCGCGGGCGATTTGATAGGCGCGCTGCGCTCCCGGCAGGAAGGGGAACTCCGAGCTGCAACGCACAAAACGGCCGCTGGATTTCGCCGCTTCCGCAATCGCGCGGGCAGCGTTCAAGTCGATGCCAAACGGCTTCTCTGCGAGCAGGTCTTTTCCGGCTTTGAGCACATCGAGATAAATCGTCTCATGCATGTTGTGCGGCACGGCGACATAGACGACATCGATATCCGGGCTGACCAGAAGCTCGTGATAGTCGGCGGTGAGAAGCTTCACCGAAGGAATCCGGCGGAACCACTCGCGTTGTTTTTCCGCCAGATCGCAGACTGCAGTGAGCTCCGCATGGACAGGAAAATCTTCCAAAACAAACCAGCGTGAGAGTGCGCTGGCAACCTCGCGCCCCATCAGGCCGCCGCCAATGATTCCGATACGGGTCGTGTTGCTCATGTTTTTACTTAAGAAAAATTACGGCTTCGGTTGCTGTTGCTCCTTCGTGGACGATAGCCATCAGCGCGGCCACCATGCCGGCGGGGTTCTGGTGTTGAACCACATTGCGGCCATACACGATGCCGGAAACTCCCTGTTGGATGAGTGCCTCGGTGCGGGCTAAAATCTCTGCATCCGGAGCCTTGCCGCCTCCGCGAACCAGAACAGGAATGCCTCCAGCGGCTTCGACGATTTTGTGGTAGATCGAAACATCATCCGTGGGATCGGCCTTGATGATATCGGCGCCGAGTTCCACTGCCTGCCGAACGAGATGTTGGATTTTGACGACATCTCCATCAACCATGTAGCCGCCCGCCTCGCTGTTCGGGCGGAAAACGAGCGGTTCGACCATCATGGGCATGCCATAGTGGTCGCTCTCGATCTTGAGCGCGCAGATGTTTGCAATGCACTGATTCGTGACTCCCGGCGCTCCGGGAATCTGGAAAAGATTCACGCACATGCAGGCGGCATCGAGTCGAACAGCCT
>CAMBAQ010000193.1 GCA_945863785.1 Chthoniobacter flavus | reverse complement strand
GTCACAGCGACCTATCCCTTCAACGATCACGGAAAATCTCTCGTGATGGGCGAGACGGCGGGCTTCGTGAAAATCACGGCCTCAAAAGAAACGGGCGAGATCCTCGGGGCGGCCGTCGTGGGACCCGATGCGGCGGACTTGATTCATGACTTGACCGTGGCCATGCATTACCGGGCGACCGTTCAGGATTTTGCCACCATACCCCATTACCATCCGACGCTATCGGAGATATGGACGTATCCCTCAGAGGAGATCGCGTCACAAATTATTCCTCGGGTTGATTTGGTAGGGGAATAGAACGCGGCCCTTTCTTCGGTAGATAAAAAAACAGCCCGCCTTTTGCAAGGCGGGCTGTTTTTTATAAACGTTCTTTCGAGCGAATTAATCGCCGATTTCGAGGCCCATCTGGCGGGCTGTGCCGCAAAGGGTGCGGAAGGCGGCTTCCTCGTCGCGGGCATTCATGTCGCGCATTTTGATCTTCACGATATCCATGACCTGCTTTTTGGAGATTTTACCAACCTTGGTTTTGTTTGGTTCTTTGGATCCCGAAGCGAGACCGGCCGCTTTTTTAAGAAGAATGGCGGCTGGTGGTGCCTTGGTGATGAAAGTGAAGCTCTTGTCCTTGTAAACGGTGATCACCACCGGAAGGATGTCGCCAGCCTGTTTTTGGGTGGCGGCGTTAAATTCTTTGCAGAAAGCCATGATGTTCACGCCCTGTTGGCCCAAAGCTGGGCCTACGGGTGGAGCTGGATTTGCTGAACCAGCGGGAATCTGCAACTTGATCTGTCCTACGATTTCTTTAGCCATATAAATTGTGCTCCGCTTGTTGAGCGGAAAAGGGGACTTAGGTCATCATGACCCAAGCCTTTTGACAAGGAGTTTTTTTCTTAAAGGCAAAAATTTGCCCTTTGGTCGTTTAGAGAGAGGCCAGAACCTCAGTGATTTTGTTGAAATCCGGAAGATCCTTCGGCGTGGCGGTCTGCTCGCTGTAGCGAATCACGCCTGCTTTATCGATGACGAATGCCGCCCGCGCGGAGGTGTCGCCGATCCCAGCCAAGGCTGCAAACAGAACGTCGTAGGCCTTGGTGACTTCTTTGTTGAGGTCGCTGACGAGAGTGATTTTGATGCCTTCCTTTTTGGCCCAGGCGTCTTGCGCGAACGGGCTGTCCACACTGATTCCCACGACATTCGCATTGAGGTCGGCGTATTTTTGGAAGCCGGCCGTGAGATCGCAGAATTCTTGGGTGCAGACGCCGGTGAAGGCGAGGGGGAAGAAAAGGAGAAGCGTTGGCTTGCTGCCGAAATGGGAAGAGAGCGTGAAGTCGCTCATGTCCGATGTTTTTAATGTGAAATCAGGAGCTTTGGTGTCTGTTTTGAGTGCCATGGATTGTATGAATTGTTGAGCGGTCATATTGCCCGGATGAGGCACGATGTCAATTTCGGTGGATTTCATTTCTCCAAGGGTGTCGTATGATGCGACATCATGTTGAATCTTCTCGCTCTTCTCCTCGCCGTCGTCGGGCTATCCGCTTGTGCCTCGCATCCGGCGACGGATACGGCAGCCGGCTACTCGGCCGCTCAGTCATCAATGAAGGCTGTTGTTTTATCTCCCGAGCAGGAGGCCGAGGCTGTATTGCGCTTCAAAAAATTCTACAAAGAGGTGACGGCGACTACCGTCCGGGAGCAGATCGCTGGCCTCTACGCCGAGGATGTCTGGTTCAACGATTCCCTCAAAACACTCCATGGTCGCGCAGCGGTTCAGGATTATTTTTTGAAAACCTTACAGCACGCTGAGGTTTTCCAGACTCAGGTGGATGATGTCGCTCGCTCCGGTTCAAACTACTATGTCCGTTGGACGATGGATGTGCGATTCAAGGGCTCCAAGGAGACCATTCGAACGATCGGGATCAGCCACCTTTGCTTCGACCGTAGTGGTCATGTGATATTGCATCAGGATTTCTGGGATTCCACTTCGGGATTCTTTCAGTATTTGCCGGTCATCGGCGGAGCGATTCGCTGGGTGAAATCGCTTTTGTAGTCCGCGATGAGTATCCAAGCCTTATTTTCCAGTGCGGTGCCAGTCTTGTCGCTGGCTCCCATGCAGGATGTGACTGATCTGCCTTTCTGGCGCTTGATGGCTCGCTATGGGGGAGCTGATCTATACTTCACGGAGTTTTTTCGTGTCACCCCGCATTACTCACCCGAGAAATCGATCCTTCGCTCGATCACCGAAAATCCCACTGGTCGCCCAGCAATCGCACAAATCATCGGCAATGACCTTGAGGCGATGGCGCGAACCGCCAAGGCGCTTGAAAAGCACCCCGTCGCAGCCGTTGATCTGAACCTCGGTTGCCCCGCGCCAGTGGTCTATCGCAAATGCGCGGGTGGGGGATTGCTGCGCGATCTACCGCGAGTCGATGAGTTGCTCGGCGTATTGCGGGCGGCGATCGCTGGATCGTTTACAGTCAAGACGCGTTTGGGTTTTGCTGATCCCGCGGAGTTCGATGCGTTGCTTGAGGTTTTTTCTAAGCACAAGCTCGACCTGCTTACGGTTCATGGTCGCACTGTGACTGAGAAGTATGGTCCTCACGTGCATCTCGACCGCATTGCGCAGGCCGTGCGTTATCTTCCCTTCCCAGTTCAGGCGAATGGCAATGTGACTTCAGCCGAGAGCGCGATGGAAACGCTAAGCGCGACCGGCGCGGCTGGCCTCATGATCGGTCGTGGTGCGATTCGCAATCCTTGGATCTTTCAGCAAATACGAGACCGACTCGCGGGGCGTGAGCTGAAACTCCCTAGCGGTCGCGATGTCCTCGGTTACATCGTGGCCCTCTATGAATCCGCCTGCGATGCTGATGTTCCTGAGAAAGCCCAAGTTCAGAAAATGAAAAAATACATGAACTTCCTTGGTGATGGGCTTGAGCGCTCGACCGAGTTTTTGCATGACATCCGACGATGCTCTACACGGACGGAATTTTTCTCCATTTGTGCATCCCATCTTGACCATGACCAACCAATGCCGCTCGAGGCGGCGTCTCCGGTCAACCGTGAATGATGAGCTGAATATTTTCTGGCAGGCTGCCGGCTACTTGAGTGGCCACATTTCCCCTCAAGACCTTCGCCAGCGAGTTCCGGTGGGTGGCTCCCAAAATCAAGTAGTCGGCGCCGATTGTGGCTGCCGTATCCACAATGAGTGAGGCGGCATCGGGCGCGGAGGCAAAGAGGGGAATGGTTGTGATCCCTCGGGATTTGCCGATTTGAACGGCCGTATTAAGGATCACACTGGCCTCGGGATCATCTTTCCAAGCGATCGCTTTTGGGGCCATGCCTGGGTAAAGGACGGCAATCTCGCGCACATAGAGAATGTAGAGAGCTGCCTTGCGGAGTTCCGCCTCATCTAGGGCGAAGCTTAAGGCTGGAGTGAGGCCACGCACGGAAACAAGAATCTTCTGAGTCTCGTGGGCCGGTTGACGGAGGCTTTCGACGACTTCTGGGCGAACAAGCTGAGCGACTTCTCGGCTCATCGTAAGCGTGGTGACCCCGCTGAGTCTTCTCGAGTAAGCCCACAGCCCTAGCCCTACAATGAGGACGCAAACGACAAAAAACAGGGCATCATGCTTGGTTTGTGCCAAGGTGAACTCCACTGCGATTAGAATTGCTGCGGTTAGTCCCATGAGGATGCGCTCGCCCCAGTGCATCTCGAGTTTGAAGTTGGTTACGCAGGAACTCAGGTTCACGCAGATCGCGCCAACGACCCCGAT
>CAMBAQ010000192.1 GCA_945863785.1 Chthoniobacter flavus | reverse complement strand
GGCGTTCAGGTCCGTCCAGATCGCTTTGTCTGCGACCCATGTGCCAGCAGGAGCATCTTCGGTCGTTAGAGTCGCGCTGGAGGTCTGGACCATGTTACTCGCGGAGTAAAGTTTGAAAGCCTTCAAGAGAGCGGCGCTTGCCGTGGTCGTCGAACCACTCAATGAGCCATAGGTGCGAATCATGCCAGGCTGGGAGGCCCAAGCGATGTTGTCGCCTTGTATGGTAGCGGCGCGGATTTGGCCTTGCACGAGGTTCACTGCGGTATCTGCGAGATTTCGCGTGTTTGCTGCGGATGCGTAGGAGGCCGAAGACGTGCGCTCGATGGAGACGCGGTTGAGAAATGTGATCGCAAGTCCCAAAATGACAATGAGAAGAGCCAAAACTATGACGAGCGCTGCCCCTTTCTGATTCTGTATTTTCTTCATGGCCTGTAGATTTTAACTTTGGAAGTGATGGGGTTCACGCTGACCGAATAATAGTTATCGGGAGGGGTCTTGGAGGAATCTCGAGCCAGAACCACAGTAATAAAGTTATTATTCGTGTTGATAGCGCTACTGGGTGAACCGCTGGCACGAATGCGAAAGCCTTTGTAAGAACAAGTTGCAGCTCCAAAATTGGTGCTTCCGCTGATGCTCGTATCTGCGGTGAGAAGGGGGGAATACGAGTCATTTGAGGAAATGATGGTGCCTTCCGGAAGTTTCTGGAGCTTTCCGAGCGGAGACAAGACTCCACTTTCATCCTTAAGCCATAGCTGCAGTGCCGTGTAGCCCGACCAAACCCCATTCGTCATGTCGATGAGGCGCACTTCGATATCGCGGTTTCTGGTGGTGGCTTCTTGGCGGGCGAGAATAATCTGGTCCCCAAGGAGCTGCCCCCCGCGAGTAATACCACTTGCAGCTGAGATACTCGAAAAAGCCGGCACGGCAATCGATGCCATGATTCCAATAATAGCAACCACAACAAGTAATTCAACAAGTGAAAACGCTGAAGAGCGAGGCTCACGCGAACCGCCAAAGCCACGCCGATGTGTGGTAAAGAGAGAGTTCATTGCATCTTGGACTCCCTCATCGGAACAATCGTAGTAAAAACTCGGAAAGTGACGCCGTTTGCAGTCATTTGCTGGGCAAGTGTTTCAAGGTCGGACTCAAATTGTGAAACCGAGGACGTGGTGAAAAGCCCGCTGAAAGCGCTACTGATCTGAGTCGGCGCGCTCGATGAGGTGCAAAACCGTTGGGCCGAAGTTTCATCAATCGCCACGAGAGTCACTTGCACGGTGGGCGGAAGTTGATTCGCGGTATCCGGTTGCGGACTACTGGTGACATTCAGTCTGGAGTTATAGGCGAACGTCGTCGTCAGCGCGTTTCCCGCGGAATCCTCGGAAGTCGCTTTTCGGGGCCAGATCGCCATGTAAACGATATTTTCTGCGACGACTGCGGAGTTGTTTCCAGATATCCATTTACTGCCATTAAGATCGCTGGTGGCGTTGCCACTGTAAACACCCAAGCTCTCGGTATTAGCAACCTGCTGCATAAGTCGGTATCGGTATACTTGAGTCGCTGCTGTCTGGAATGGAAGGCCCGCCTCATCTTGATAATCGATGTAATACCCATAGGCATTGAGAAGGTTATCCATGCCGCTGTAAGTTGCGTCTCCCGTTACCCCACCCGGAGCCTGAAAAAAGACAGCTTGACCTGTGCCGCTTGTGCCTGGGAGCGGGTCTTGTCCTGCTGGGCCAACGATAAAGTGAAGCTCGGATTTTCTGATGTATTTTGTGGGAGTCGTGGGGCTATCGTAATCCCAGTAACTGTTCATCGTGGCTTGGCTGAGCTTGGAAGTCAGCAACCCGAAGGCGCTCCGAGCTCCTTGAAAAGCTGAAACCTTTTCCGTGGCGCGTCGCGTCACCGTGCTTGTCTGGCTAATCGTGCTCATCAGCAACCCCAGCAACATGATAAATACCGTAGAGGCCACCAGGACCTCCAGGATCGTAAAACCAGCGTGCGAGTTGGAAAAGCAGGGCTTCCTCATTTACCGGAATTCGCGATCTGTAGTGTGTAATTATTGGTCGTTCCGTTGGCCGAGGATGCTGGTTTCAAAACTATCTCGATTTTCAATGCTGTGAGGGAATCGGAAAAATTTCCGCTTGTGCTGCCAGGAAAAGATGGCGCATTCGTGGTGGCATTCACCGTGTAGCGGGGATAGGTGGCTGTGTCCGTGGGAAGAAGCGGCTGGCCGTCGTTGTCAAAACTTACGCTGGTATTGAGTGAACTAAAACTCGCCGTCAAAGCCGACGCGGCGATGCTTCGGACGATTTGAGCCCTCACCGTCTCTCCATTTGAATCTTTGAGCGTATTCAGACCGGTTGGAATGAGTCCTAAAATTGCGACGACAGGAAAACTCACAATGCCAAGTGCGATCACCACCTCGACAAGACTGAAAGCCTTGTTTTTAAGATAACACAAAGAAGGACAACGCGATTTTACTTTTTCTCGCGAACTCAAGGTTGCTGGGAATGGGGAGATCATTTGTAATCCAACAAACTATTTATACACCAATATACATTATTGCAACAATATTTAATGTTCTTTGCAGCACATTATACCAAAAGCCGCTTGCTTTTGGACTTTAGGAGAGGGGCACAGCGCGTCTCGCCTGTGTGCTGCGGTCTGCTCCTTTGGTTCCGATGGGCAGGGCGCGAGAATGTAGACCAGTCTCCACACGGCCGAGACGGCCATGCCCCACCCTTTTCCGCTGCAAAGTCCAATTTCAAAGGGACAATGGTATTAGATAAAAGATCGCAAGCCGTGAATACGGGGAGGGTATACATTGGCGCATTCTTCGCCGGGTGCGTGCCTTCGTTGGAGAGTGTGATTGCCAAACGCTGGAAAACATTCGCCTCCTCCTTCAGACTTTGCGTCGTTTCGACCGGCTCAGACGCCTTCACATCCACTTGGATATCCGGCCAACGATGTATCAGCCGCACCCGCGATTTGTGCCAGTAGCAGGCCCGCAAAGAGGATGGCATGGAATTTTAAGGAAGATTTTTTCAGGAAAAAAGATGGGGTGGGAATCATCAATATTTACTTCAATATTTCAGCTGCGAGAGACGGATTGTGACGGAAAAAAAGAGCAGCTGTCGCAAGGACGCGCCCGTGATATTTGGTCAAGCTTCATTGGCAACCCTCATACTCAAGCTAACTACAACCCCCACGCGCGAAGTCTTAGCCAAAGCCAAACAAAATCTTGTCCAGACTTGATGATGGAAAAACCATCCGCTTCATGGATATCAACAACCTGTTCGTCCAAGCCGACGGCACCATCCCATCCGATTTGATGCCCGACTTCGAACACCCCAGCGCCAAAGGCTATCAACTTTGGTCGGAAACCATCGAGCCCGTGGTGGCGAGATTGATGAGCGAGAAATAGTCTGCAATTTGATCTTCCAGGTCCGCGTCACGGTCCAACTCCTTACTCAGCATCCAGGCCACGCAGAATTGAATACGAAACCCAAAAAACCATCTACCACACAGTCCGCACCAGTCCGCTCGCAGATATGTTTTTATCGCGGGTGAGGAGCGGCAGTTTGTGGTGCAAGGCCGATGCGACAATGATGCGGTTAAAGGGATCGCCCTGCGGTAGGTCCAAATCCACAGCCATTGAGGCAATTTCCGAGGTGATCGTCAAAAGCGGGTAATTCCGCTGGATGACCCGTAAATATTCTTCGGCAGAAACCGAGAGTTCGATGCGGCCTTTTTTGGCCAGCATCGCTATTTCCAGTAGAG
>CAMBAQ010000191.1 GCA_945863785.1 Chthoniobacter flavus | reverse complement strand
TTTCCCGGAAGGGCAAAGAAAAGACACCCCTTTTCGGCTTGGCGCGAGTCATAGCAAAGCGAAGTGATTTCGGGGTCGGCTAGCCCTTGCGGGATTCCTGATGATTTGAGAAGGGCAGTGAGTCGCATATGGCTTTTTAGTGGGTGGCCTCGTTCAATGTTTGGGCCTTAGCCATGGGCATGTCTTGCAATGGAATTGGGGGAAGTGTCGGAGTCAGGTCAAAGTGGCGAGCGGCCTTCTCGCCGACGCGCGAAAAGACGGGAGCGGCGATCTGTCCGCCGTAATTCAAATTCGAAGCGATTTTGGCATCATCCACCATGATCAGGCAAACAAAGCGCGGATCCTCGGCGGGCATGAATCCCACAAATGAAACCACGTATTTTCCAGCTGCATAGCCGCCCTTGGCGCTCACCTTTTGGGCTGTGCCGGTCTTTCCAGCCACCTCAAAGCCATTCACTCGAGCATAAGTGGCTGTCCCGCCAGGTTGGGTCACGCCAACGAGTGCATTGGCGATAAAGCGGGCCGTTTTTTCAGGAACAACTTCACGTACAACCTTCGGAGCTTTATCAAGAATCTTTGTGCCATCTAGGTCTTCCACCGACTTAATGATATGCGGGGCCATCAGGTGTCCCCCATTGGCAATGACGGACATGCCCATCGTGATTTGAAGCGGAGTGACAGCTACGGAATGCCCCATGGGCATGCGAGTGATCGTGAGTTTGTCCCAGCGTGCAGGTGGGTGAACTAGGCCGCCGATTTCACCAGGGAGCTCAATTCCGTGGCGGTCGCCGAAACCAAATTTCCGCACATAATCGTAGTATTTATCGCCTCCCATGAGCATGGCCAGCTTTGCGGAGCCGATATTCGAGGATTTAACTAAGATCTCATGAACATTCATGTCCCCGTACCCGTGGTGATCTTTTAAAATCTTTCCCCCATAGAGGAAGCGGCCGTTTTCGCAAAAAATGCTGGTCTTTTCGTTCACGGTGCCCTCGTTCAAGGCGCCAGCGGCGACGACAATCTTGAATGTTGATCCCGGTTCTACCATGTCAATGATGGCGCGGTTCTTCATCTGCTCGGGTTCGGCTTTGCCCGGCTCGTTGGGATTGAAACAGGGGCGGTTGGCCATGGCCAAAACTTCGCCTGTTTTCGGATCCAGCATAATTCCGGTGACCGTCTCAGGTTTGAGTTCTTTAAAAGTCTTATCGATTTCCTCTTCAAGGATGGACTGGAGGCTCATGTCAATCGAGAGGCGGATGTTTTTGCCATGAACGGGTTCCTCCTCGGCGCCCCTATAAAGCATGATTTCCTTGCCCGTCCGATCGCGCTCGATATAGCGATAGCCGTTTTTGCCAGCAAGGAGGCTATTCATGGTCAGTTCGATTCCTTGAATGCCTTTCCCTTCGTGATCCAAGAATCCCAGAACATGACCGAGTGATTCGCCGTTGGGATAAGTCCGAATGGCATCCTGTTCAAAGGTAACACCGCGCAATTTCGCTTTTTGCATGGCCGCATCGAGGGCCACATAGATTTCCTCTGGGACTTCCTTTTTGAGGACGATGTATTTCTTCTGCGAAGAAATCTTTTTAAGAACGTCCGCCTCTTTCAGTCCGAGAAATTGGGAAGCGAGGGCGGCTACTGCGGCAGGATTTTTGATGAGAGAGGCATCAGCCACGACTGTTCGGACCGGCAAGTTTGATGCAAGAATTTCGCCGTTTCGATCCAAAATCATGCCCCGCTTGGCATGAATGACCTGACGCATCAGATGTTTTTCGGCGGCGAGTTGTTTGTATTCTTTGTTTTTTGTGATGTGCAGATAAACAAGGCGCCCAGAAAAAATCGTGAATATGACGGCCACGATTCCACAGGCAAAAGCTATGCGTATGCACTCAGGTCTCTTCATCTAGCCGCTCTTTCGTTGGATGCTGTCCGAAGAACTCCATCTTCCATGGCTGGTGAGGCTGGGGTGAGACGGGCGATTTTATCACCTGAGATTTGAACAACATGAAGCGATCCGTCCATCATCCGCTGTTGGAGAGCCCTGCGGGAGGATAACTCTGTGGTTTTAGCCAACAGAACTTCATTTTCAGCGCGGATTTGTTTGATTCTTTTTTCCGTGAGTCGAATCTCGTCGCCTAACGCAAACTGCTGGTTTTTCAAATAAACATAGGAGAGTCCCAAAGCTCCCAGTGTGACCGCAAAGGCGATAAACTTAATGGCTTTTGCTAGCTGAATTGGGTTCGAGCGAGTCTGAGGAGTGAGTGGTGAGTTCATGTGGGATTTTATATTTTTTCGACAACCCTCAGCTTGGCGCTACGGGCTCTCGGGTTCTGGTTGATTTCTGCTTCGCTGGCGGTGATGGGGTGTGTTGTCAGGAGCTTGAAAATGCGGCTCGGATTGCGGCGTGGCGCTGTCCAC
Organism: Chthoniobacter flavus; assembly: GCA_945863785.1. Classification (GTDB taxonomy): domain Bacteria; phylum Verrucomicrobiota; class Verrucomicrobiia; order Chthoniobacterales; family Terrimicrobiaceae; genus UBA967. Next base: position 1,388 of record CAMBAQ010000191.1, on the reverse strand, counting down.
TCTGGGCGGTCAATCCACTCGCGGCTTTGCTCTCGGAAGTAGACCTTGGCGATCCTGTCCTCAAGCGAGTGGAACGTGAGGATGGCGAAGCGTGCCCCAGGAGCGAGGAGGGGCGGGATTTCAAGCAGAGCTTCCCTCAGAGCATGGAGCTCATCATTCACATGAATTCTTAAAGCCTGAAAAATCTTAGTGGCTGGATGCCGAGGGCCACGACGAGGCGATACCATTGTCACGGCTTCCGTGAGGTCAAAGGTCGTCTGGAACGGCTTGGATTCTCTGATTTCTCCGATTTTCGCCGCAATCTGCCGAGCGAATGGTTCTTCCCCATACTCCTTGAAGATCCGGGTGAGTTCGGAGACTGGCAGCGTGTTGACGACGTCTGCGGCGGTCAGTGCTGCGCGTGGACTCATTCTCATGTCCAGTGGGCCATTTTGCATGAGGGAAAATCCTCTTTCGGCCGCGTCCAATTGGTGGGAGGAGACGCCGATATCAAGCAAAGCGCCATTCAACAGCCGATCTTCTCCCAGGCTGTCTAAAGCCGCTGGGGCTTTGCTGAAATTAGATTCAACCAAGCGCGATTTTGTTCCGAAATGGGCTAAGCGTTTTTGACATTCTGCCAAGGCCTCTGGATCCTGATCCAACGAGATCACTTCCGCGCCGGCTTCGAGCATCAGATTGGTGTGACCGCCTCCGCCGGCAGTGCCGTCGAGCAGGAGCATGCCTGACGCTGGACGCAAATAGGCCTTCACCTGCTCGGCCATGACCGGAAGATGGTAGGGCAACCTCGCTTGACTAGAAGGAGTGGATGGCATTCCTAAAAAATTGTCGCAATCCAAGTTTCTCATAGGTTCTCCAAGTGCGATGGATACTGGGCCTGCTGGTGAGCGCTTTGCTCGTTCGCATGGTTTGATCAGTTTCCTTCCATCCTCATTTGTTGCCTTTCGTTTTCATCAAAATCACAAGCCGATATCGACGGCGACGCGCTGATAAATTTCCGCATTGGCTTCGCAGGCGGCCGAGTGGCGCTTTTTCGACCAGATCTCAAAGCGTCTTCCCGCTCCGATAAAAACAATCTCCCCATTCAGATCTGCTGCGTTCGCGTGTGAGTCGGGAACAAGAACTCGGCCTTGCTTATCGGGGCAAACTTTATGGGCCGCGCTGAAAAACTGACGTATCGCTTGGCGCTTTTCTTGTGCCGATGCACCGGAATTCAAAATCCGTTGCTCTGTCGCATGGAATTCCTCAGGCGGCATGACCATGAGGTAACCTTCCTGTGGATGTGGGATTACAAAAAAATCGGTGGCTTCCGAGGTTACCCATGCCGATGGGATCGCCGCACGCTTCTTGGCGTCCAACGCTCTCTCATAAGTCCCCGAATACAGGGGCGC
>CAMBAQ010000190.1 GCA_945863785.1 Chthoniobacter flavus | reverse complement strand
AGTGGAACAACGTATAAAACGGGAGAAACAGTACCTACGGTGAGTGAGAGTGCAAACGGGTATCGTTTGCCGGGTGAAAAAGAATGGGAGTGGGCAGCGAGGGGAGGCAAAAATTCAAAAGGTTACTCTTACGCTGGGAGTAATGATTTGAATGCAGTTGGGTGGGTTAGCGATAATTCAGATGCTAGGACCCATGAGGTAGGAAAAAAGCAAGCGAACGAGTTGGGCGGGTATGATATGACTGGTAACGTGTGGGAGTGGTGCTTTGCTCTAAACGGAGCAAACTACCGCAGTATCCGAGGTGGCGGTTGGGATTGCAACGCCTTCTGGTGCCCTGTTGCCCGACGCGACGGAAACGGAACCCCCCCAAACTACCGGGTGCCCATTGTCGGATTCCGTCTGGCCCGCAGTTCGGGAAACTAGAGATTCGAGCACTGTGGCAGGTGCGATAAAGATCACGATGCCTCCGGCTCGGAGAGATGGCCATGCCCCATTCTCATAAAAAAATCCGGCTCCAGCTTATGCGCTTCGCGACTCCGACTTGGCAAGCCTCAGTGAAAGTGGGGCCCCGACGGCGCGGCGCCCCTACCAATTGACACGAAGGGTGCGGGTCAGAGGGGTCAGGCATAAATAATTGATATTTAATTTCTTTAAGTGCGCGTTTGAATCCAGCAAGTGCAAGAATTGGCTCTGCATTTTGACGTGCTGGGTTTGGCGGATTCGCTGCAGTGTCATCGCTGAGGGTTGCAGATGTCGACGCGGACGTCGGCGTTCCGAGCGAGAACTTTTCTCCGTGTCTTGGTGTCTCCGTGAGAGGCTTGCGCCGCAGGCGATGTGGTGGAAGCACCGAGGAGATTATGCCGCATTTTCTCGGTTTTCAGCCCAGAAATGGATTCACCACCCTGACTCCATCGTAAATCTGGCCGTGGTTCAGGTCTTCGGAATAAAGTGTGGTTTAACCCAGTTCCAAAGCGCCCGCAATAATCGTGGCAGCAATTTATCGCTTTGAAATCTATTCATTCCAATCCATCCATTCGCTCAATTAACTTTAAAAGAATAACTTGCTTTACTGAATAGTTGTTTCAATCTATTCACGTGAGCGAGCTTGCTTCAAAAATCCGCCTCCAGTTTCTTTCCAGAGGAGTGCTGGGTGCTCGAGATCTGGCGAGGGCGTTGCATGTGAGTCAACCGACGATTTCGCGGGCCTTGGGTAGCATGGGAGCGTCGATTGTCCGGATCGGTCGCGGACCTGCGACGCGCTACGGGTTGGCTTCGCCGATTGGCGACCTCGGACATTCCTGGCCGCTGTACCTGATCGATGCTCTTGGCGCTCCCCGCGAGATCGGTGTTCTGAATTCTCTCGCAGGCCCTTCTTGGTGGTTGGAATCATCAAGCGCCGTTCCATGGCCGTCGCTCATCGGAAGCGAGTTTCCCGATGCCATTTTTCCTGGCCTCCCTTGGTTTCTCGACGATCTGCGACCCCAAGGTTTTTTGGGAAGGACCTTCGCGCGCAGGCATGGCTCCTTGCTGGGTGTCGGCAACGATCCCGTCAACTGGTCAGAGCGGGCCGTGGCGGAATCCCTATTGAAGTTCGGTAGCGACCTTCCGGGAGGATTTGTGTTCGGGCGCGAGGCGCTCGCTGGGGCGTTGCAGTCGTTCCACCATGAAAATATTTCGGCGGATTCCCGAAGGGAGGCCTATCCTCGCCTAGCATCCGAGGCGTTGGCGGGCGGATTGCCAAGATCATCAGCAGGCGGGGAACAACCGAAATTTACGGCCAATGTGGAGAAATCCGATAGCGTGCATTCCGTCATCGTCAAATTTTCTCCGCCGCTCTCAACACCTGAGGGGCAGCGCTGGAGTGACCTTCTCGCGGCCGAGGCGATGGCATCGACCGTCCTTGCCGAAGCGGGATTCGACACAGCGGAAACGGAGTGCTTCGATGCCGGTGGACGCCGATTTCTCGAGGTCGCACGCTTTGACCGCACGAGAAAGGGAGGCCGCATTCCCTTTGTATCACTGAGTGCTCACGATGCGGCCTTTTTTGGGGAAATGAACACTCCTTGGAGCGATGCGGCCGAGCGACTTCACTCCCAGGGTTGGCTGAGCAGGATGGATGCGGATCGTCTGGCCTCGCTGTGGCGCTTCGGCCGCTTGATTGCAAATACGGACATGCATTATGGAAATGCGGCGCTCATCCTCAGCGAGCGGTCACCTCTCCGGCTTGCCCCCGTTTACGACATGCTTCCCATGGCCTATCGTCCTGGTGCTGAAAACATGCTGCCCGGGCTCTCCGAGGAGGCACTCGCCGTGGCCCGATCGGAGATGGTCGCTGCACCGGAGCGAGAACTCGCTGCCAAATTTTGGCAGATTGTCTCCAAGGCAGATCAGGTCTCAGAAACATTCCGAGAGATCGGCAACGCTCATGCCGAGGCCCTTCGGGGCTGAGGCAAACTCAAGCAAAACCGGTAAATCACAGAGTTCAAAACCGACTGGATTTTAAACGCCGTGCATTTCAGAGGCGAATATTCCCACCTTAGGAAAAATCCTGCTCGATCACTGTATTGGTGATGGGTTTTAGGATTTCAAAAGAAATGGCAGGCCATCGAGAACGATCTGCGACCACGTTTCAAAAGTATCCCGCCGCTCGAGTAATTCTTCGCGGGTCGCGAAGCCCAACTCCGCGATCGCCTTTTCGCCCGCGCTCACGTTGTCATTTTCGAGTTCCACCAAATGCACCACGCCGAGATGGACCCGTCCGACTTCGGAGGAATCATCGTTGATGAGAGCCACCGCGCGTTCGCGGAATCCACCCCCGAGGCGAAGTTCTTCGCTGATCTCGCGTTTCACCGCGTTGTGGTAGGTGGATTGATCGAAGTGGAGAAGATTTTCGTCCGTGTCGTTCACATGACCCCCGATGCCGATGGAGGATTTCGCAACGAGTCGTTTCTCGCCGGATTTTGCTCCCCGTGTGTAATGAAGGATCCGGTCGCCGTGCATGAAAACCGCGTAAGGAATGATCTGCTTGAGTGTGGGATCCTCCTCTGCCGAAGGACGTGGAACAAAAAAGTTGTTCTCCTTGAGAAGAAAAGCGGGAAGGTAATCCTCCACTCTTGGGCACAGGCCTTGGAAGCTTCCCAAGTTGTCAAAAAAATCCCTTCGCACGACCAGCACTTGTTCCACAGCAGTATTCATGACGAGAGACATTGAATGTCTGGCACCTTCTGGCAAAGAGAAAAGTGCATCCCGACCCATGTTTGCACGCTGGCCTTAATTTCTTCCCCTTGCATGGAGTAGGCATTTTCTGTGACAAAGGAGGGATGACAGACGAACTAGCCCAGGCCGTTGAGAGCGGCACACTCGATAAGAAAACCGCTGAAAAGCTCGGCCGCCTCGCGCCGGAATCCTTCTGCACTCACAAAAGCTGGGGATTCGGACGTGTCGCGGAGTGGAACTTGGGTAGCGACCAGATCTTGATTGATTTCAAAACTCGGCAAAAGCATCCGATGCAGATCGCTTACGCTGCCGAAACACTGACACCAATTTCCTCCACGCACATTATCGCTCTCAAGGAAACGAACCCCGCTGGGGTGAAGGCGCTTGCTGAAGCCAGCGCCGCCGGTCTGTCCCGACAGATCCTCCTCGATCTCGGCGGTAGCGCTACGGCAGATCAAATTACGGCGCTCCTCACTCCCGAGGTTTACACCGTGGGTGGATTTAAAAAATGGTGGGAGAAAGCCAAGCGCGAGATGAAGGACGATGGTCACTTCAAAATTCCGACTAAAAAAACCGACCCCTTTGTTCTTTTGGAAGTCCCAGTGAATAGCGGTCTCGGTCTTCT
>CAMBAQ010000189.1 GCA_945863785.1 Chthoniobacter flavus | reverse complement strand
TTGGCTCCCGATTTGTTGATGAGTTGCTCCATTTGCTCGCGGAGCTCGGGCGTGGCATTTTCAACAATGAATTGCGTCTGACCCTCCACGCGCACGAGTTCATCGAGGCTCCCTTCGCGAATCATTTCGCCGCGGGCCATGATGCCGACGCGATCGCAGATTTCTTGTACCTGCTCGAGGAGATGCGATGTGAGGAGGACGGTCTTGCCACGCTTCTTGAGATCGAGGATGAGGTCGCGGATCTGGTGGGATCCCGCAGGATCCACGCCGGCCGTCGGTTCATCTAGAATAACAAGACTCGGATCTTGAATAAGGGCCTGCGCCAAGCCGATGCGTTGCAGCATGCCTTTTGAAAAGCCGGCCACGCGGCGGTCACGGGCGTCACTGAGACCAACGAGATCGATCAGTTCCTCCGCCCGCTTTTTCAGCGCCGATCCGCGCATCCCGCAAATGCGGCCGTAGAAAACCAGCGTTTCGGTGGCCGTGAGAAATTTGTAGAAATAGGGATTTTCGGGAAGGAAACCGACATCGCGCCGACTGCGGTATTCCCGGCTGTCCTTCCCGCAAATGAGGGCCCGACCTTGATTGGGCGTCACCAATCCCAAAAGCATCTTAAGTGTCGTGCTTTTCCCGCAACCATTCGGCCCAAGAAGCCCATAGACCTCGCCAGGCTGGACAGTGAGGCTCAGATTCCGAACCGCCGTGATGCGCCTTCGGCGAAGGGGAACTGGGAAAATCTTCGTGATATTCTCGATTTGGACGGCGGGTATGCTCATGAAACAATATGAAAGCCGCGAAGGCCTGCGGACAGCGGGATTTCGGATGATGATTCGAGTGTGATGTGACCCTTGAGAGAGCTTGTGCGAATGCCCTCTAGAAAATCTTTCACCTCGCTCGTGTCTCCGCTCACGATGAGTTCAACACGACCATCGGGCAGGTTTTTGACTGATCCTGAGACATCGTATTCGCGCGCGAGATTTTTGACTAAATAGCGGAACCCGACACCTTGCACATGCCCCTCGTAGTGGACTTGCAGAGTCTTCATGGGCGGACCTGACCGTTTCCACGGATGAGGTATTTATAGGTCGTTAATTCCTCGAGCCCCATCGGACCGCGGGCATGGAGTTTGTCAGTACTGATGCCGATCTCCGCTCCAAATCCAAACTCGCCGCCATCCGTGAAGCGCGTCGACGCATTCCAATAAACCGTGGCGGAGTCGACCGCAGCCAAGAATTCCTCGGCCGTGGCGGTGTTGGCGGTGATGATGGCATCGCTATGGTGCGAACCATAAGTCTCAATGTGGGTGACGGCTTCTTCAAGGCTACCGACAATCCGAAGCGAAAGAATGAGGTCAAGGTATTCGGTCCGCCAGGAAGCGTCGTCCGCCTCGCTGAAGTTGGGATATTCGAGCCGGGCGAGAATTGTACACGCTTCGGAATCGGCGCGGATTTCGACCTTCTGCTTTTGCAAGTCCGGTGCTGCCAAACGCAGAAAATCCTCCACCACGTCGCGGTGGACGAGCAGGGTTTCAACAGCATTGCAAACTCCTGGGCGCTGGCATTTGCCATTGATTAAAATCGCGGTTGCCATTTTCAGATCCGCTTCACGATCGACGTAAACGTGGCAGACTCCGTCGTAGTGCTTGATCACCGGCATACGTGCGGCGGAAACGACCGCTTCAATGAGCGAGTGACCGCCACGGGGGATGATCACGTCCATGTATTGATTCATCGCCGCCATGATTTTCACGGCCTCACGATCCTTGGTGGGGATGAGCTGAACGGCGCCATCCGGCAACCCCGCGCGGGCTCCACCAGATTGCAGCGCAGAGGCGATCGCAAGGTTCGAAGACAGCGCCTCCGATCCGCCCCGCAGGATCACCGCATTGCCGGTCTTGAGACACAAGACGGCAGCATCGGCCGTTACATTCGGACGGGATTCGTAGATAATTCCGATGACGCCGATCGGGGTGCGGATTTTGGAAATTTCGATGCCGTTCGGACGAGTCCAGCAACGCAGGATTTCGCCTACGGGGTCGTTGAGACTTGCCACCTGCCGGATGCCGGCGGCCATATCTGCAATGCGTTTTTCTGTGAGTCTCAGTCGATCAATCGACGCGCTGGTCAGTCCGGCTTTTTCCGCAGCGGAGGTATCCAACGTATTAGCGGCTAGGATTTCTGGAGTGCGGGTCAGAATCTCGTCGGCCATCGCCACAAGAATGGCGTTTTTTTGATCCGCAGTGAGGCGGGCTAGCGAACGCCCTGCCTCGCGAGCTCGGCGACCGATGGTGTGAATTTCCTGTTCAAGCGTACTCATGGAACAAATGGCGTGTAGTCGAGAGAATGGGCTTCGGCAACTGCTTTACATGTGACGCCTCCATCAAAAATGCTCACACCCTCCGCGAGACCGGGCATCCGACGAACGGCTTCGGGGAGCGAAAAATCAGCCAAGGCCTCGATGTAACGGAATGTCGCATTAGCAAGGGCCTGTGTGGCTGTGCGGGCGTAAGCGCCAGGCATATTCGCCACGCAATAATGCACGACCCCCTCTTCCACAAAGGTCGGATTGTCATGGGTGGTGGGACGTGAGGTTTCCAAGCAACCGCCTTGATCGATCGCGATATCTACGGCGACGCTGCCTGGTTTCATGATTCGGAGCATTTCGCGGGTGATCAATTTCGGCGCGCGCGCACCCGGCACCAGCACCGCGCCAATGAGCAAGTCTACACCCGGCAGCAGATCAACGAGACTCGACTCGTTGGAGTAAAGTGTGTGCGCCGTGCTCATGGTGATATCAAGGAAGCGCATCCGCTCGAGGTCTACCTCGAGAATGGTGACGTCCGCGCCGAGTCCTGTGCCCATACGTGCGGCATTCACTCCCGATGTGCCGCCGCCGATGACGACCACTTTTCCGGGCAGCACGCCAGGCACGCCCCCGAGGAGCACGCCCTTGCCGCCGGTGTGCTTCGCTAAAAAATATCCCCCCACCAGCACGGACATGCGGCCCGCAATTTCACTCATGGGCTCGAGCAAGGGAAGGCGGCGGTTCACCGTCACGGTTTCATAAGCGATACAGGTCGCCCCGGTTTTCATGAGCGCCTCGGTGAGTGAGCGGTTCGCGGCGAGGTGGAGATAGGTGAAAAGCGTGTGATCTTTCCGGAGCAGGGAGTATTCCGAAGGCAATGGCTCCTTGACCTTAACGATCATATTCGCGCGCTCGAAGACCTCGGCGTGTTCCTGAACAATCTCAGCGCCGGCATCCCGATAATTCTGGTCGCAGAAACCGATGTCGGCCCCTGCCTGGGTTTCCACCACGACCTTGTGGCCGTGCTTGATGAGTTGATAGGCCGCGGAAGGGAGAAGGGCCACGCGATGCTCCTGCGTTTTGATCTCCTTGGGAATTCCGATGATCATGGGATCTATTTTGCACCCGAAAGAAAATTTGCGAAAGCAGTTTCTCTCTTGATTGCAAGTCGTGTCACTGGTCTGCTGGAGTTCAAATCGTGCATAAGGCCATTCCCATCATAGCAACTATCGGGTTACTGCTTCCATTTTCGGCCCGCGCTCAAAACGACATCGAGGCGGAATTGAAAGCCAGTTCGGATGAGCACATGCGCGAAGAACTCGGCGTCAATCCTGTCACCTCACCCTCGATCGCTACCTTACTTAACGATTTGGAGGCCTTCCGCCCGGTCCCCCTCAAGCTTCTTGAGGACGGAGCCCGTGACTCCACTTTTAATAACCGCCTGCAAACGGCTATCCATTTTGGCTCACTTGTTGCCGACGGCTTTATTCTTACCATCGCTGAACGCCCCAAGGATGTTCAAGACGTCGGCAAGGAACTCATTCGCCAAGCCCGGGCGCTCGGCATTGGAGAGCGACTGA
>CAMBAQ010000188.1 GCA_945863785.1 Chthoniobacter flavus | reverse complement strand
GGATTCCGAGGAGTAAATCTCGAGCTCGACCGCATAGCGTGGACCACCCCACCCTTCCGTTGAGTTAAAAAAATCGCTTGAAGTCGAAGCCGCGCGGCATTCCCATGCGATGCGCATGAACCCGATCTCCACCGACCAACTGCTTGAGTCCCTTCACTGGCGCTATGCGACCAAGCAATTTGATGCCTCAAAAAAAATCCCGACCGATTTATGGAAGGCTCTGGAAGACGCTCTGGTTCTAACTCCTTCGTCCTACGGACTCCAGCCTTGGCAATTTTTTGTCATCACCGACACGGACATCCTCGCACGCCTGCGCGTCCATTCGTGGAACCAGTCACAGGTCACCGACTGCTCGCACTACGTTGTTTTTGCCATACCTGAAAAAATCGACACAGCTTATGTGGAGAAGTTTCTCGCCCGCATAGCCGAAGTCCGTGGCGTAACACTTGATTCGCTGGCCTTCTACCGCGACATGATGATGTCCGACATTATCAACGGCACGCGCTCGCAATGGTCACGCGAATGGGCGGCAAGACAGGTTTATATCGCGCTGGGAAATCTGATGACGTCCGCAGCCCTGCTTGGCGTCGATGCCTGCCCGATGGAGGGCCTCGACCCAAGGGAATACGATGCCATCCTCGACCTCCCTGCAAAAGGATTCAACACCGTCGTCGCCTGCTGTGTCGGCTACCGCTCGGCATCCGACAAATACGCCACCACACCGAAAGTTCGCTTCGATAAAAGCGATCTCATTCGCCATATCTAACTCCTCCCAACTTAAAAAATGATCACTCAGCCACACAATCCCGCCACGCACCGTCTCGAAAGCGACTCCATGGGAGAGATTCCCGTTCCGCATGACGCCTACTGGGGCGCCCAGACCGCGCGCTCCCTCATCCATTTTGACATCGGCGAGGACATCCTCCCACCGGAAATGATCAAAGCCTTGGGTGTTCTCAAAAAAGCCGCCGCCATGGCGAATGCTGACTTGGGCAAGCTGACAAAAGAAAAATGCGCACTCATTTCTCAAGCCGCCGATGAGGTGATCGCCGGCAAGCTCGACGCCCACTTTCCCCTTCGCATCTGGCAGACAGGCTCAGGCACGCAGAGCAACATGAATGCGAACGAGGTCATTTCGAACCGCGCCATCGCGATCGCCGGCGGTGAGAAAGGCAGCAAGAAGCCGATCCATCCGAATGACGACGTCAACATGTCGCAGTCGTCCAATGACACTTTCCCAACAGCCATGTCGATCGCCTCGGCTGCTGTTGTCATCGAGGTTCTCTTGCCCGCTGTGAAGAAGCTGCGCGACACCCTCGATGCGAAGGCGACCGCTTTTGCAGATATCGTGAAAATCGGCCGCACCCATCTTCAGGATGCTACCCCGCTCACGCTCGGCCAGGAATTCTCCGGCTACGTTGCCATGCTCGATCAGGCCATGAAGGACATCGAAACGTCTCTTGGCGGCCTTTACCAACTCGCCATTGGCGGCACCGCCGTGGGCACGGGACTAAATGCTCATCCCGAATTCGGCGACCGCGCCGCGGCGCATATCGCCAAACTCACCCAACTTCCCTTCACCTCGGCACCGAACAAGTTCGCCGCCCTGTCCGGCCATAATGAATTTGTCATCGCCAGCGGTGCAGTCAAATCCCTCGCCTGCGCTCTGATGAAAATCGCTAACGACATCCGCTGGTTGGCTTCCGGCCCCCGCTGCGGCCTGGGCGAACTCACCATACCCGAAAACGAGCCCGGCTCGTCCATCATGCCCGGCAAAGTCAACCCCACTCAATCCGAGGCTCTCACGATGCTTTCGATCCAAGTCATGGGCAACGACACCGCCATCGGCATCGCCGCTTCCCAAGGCAATTTCGAACTCAACGTCTTCAAGCCGCTTATTGTTCACAATTTCTTGCACTCCGTCCGCCTCCTTGCCGCTGGCTGTCAATCCTTCAACGACCATTGCGCGATCGGCATCGAGCCGAATTTGGACGTCATCGCACGCTATGTGGAAAATTCCCTCATGCTCGTCACCGCACTCAATCCCCACATCGGCTACGACAAATCCGCACAGATCGCCAAGAAGGCGCACAAAGACGCCTCAAGCCTTAAGGAAGCCGCCGTCGCGCTGGACTTCCTCACCGCCGAGCAATTTGACCAATGGGTCATCGCCAAAAATATGACACATTCTTGATCACGAGGTTCGCTTCTTATCTGAGAAATAAATCGCACCACCGCTAGTACCATCCGTCATTTTCCCGATTGATCTGCGATCCGCAGAACTATACTCGTTACTATTCATGCCAACAGAAGCTTTGAGAACAAATCCGCTGCGAGAGGGACTCACCTCCCGCACTATGCCTGACCCGTGCACACTTGTGATTTTCGGCGCGACCGGCGACCTCACGCACCGCAAACTCATTCCAGCCCTTTATAATCTGGCTGCGGATGGCGCCCTGCCTCCCGCGATCAGCGTTGTGGGCTTTGCCCGACGCGACAAGACCGATGAGGTTTTCCGCACGGAACTCGAAGAAGCAGCGCGGAAATTTTCTAGGCAGAGTCTCAATGACGAGCTTTGGAAAAGCTTCGCCTCCTGCGTCAGTTATCACCGCAGTGCATTTGATCATTTCGAAGGCTACCAAGATCTCGCCCGCAAACTCGACGAACTCGACGCCGCACGCGGCACTTGCGGAAACCGCCTTTTTTACCTCGCCGCTTCACCCGACCAATTTGAAGTCATCTTGGAAAACCTCCGCAAAAGCGGATTGAACAAAGCCCGTGAGGGTTCCTGGGCCCGCGTGATTGTGGAGAAACCTTTTGGCACCGATCTTCCTAGCGCACGCGGCCTGAACGACCTCGTTCAACACGCGTTCGAGGAGTCACAGACTTACCGCATCGATCACTACTTGGGCAAGGAAACGGCCCAAAACATCATGGTCCTCCGGTTTGCTAATTCGATTTTTGAGGCCATGTGGAATTCACGCTACATCGACCACGTCCAGATCACGGCCAGCGAGCCACTCGGAGTGGAAGGCCGCGCCGGCTACTACGACAAATCCGGCGCCCTCCGCGACATGGTGCAAAACCACCTCCTCCAACTGCTCTGTCTCACCGCTATGGAGCCGCCCGCCGGCCTCGATGCAGACTCGATTCGCGACGAGAAGGTGAAAGTCCTCCGCTCACTCCGGCCGCTCACCGGTGAGGATGTTTTTAAACACGTCATCCGCGGCCAATACTCGGCCGGAGCCATCAATGGCAAGCGTGTCGCCGCCTATCGCGACGAACTGAATGTCGATCCCGAATCCACCACAGAAACCTACGTCGCCCTTGAGGTGAATGTGGACAACTGGCGCTGGGCAGGTGTCCCCTTCTTTATTCGCGTCGGCAAACGCCTCCCCAAAAGCGGCACCGAAATCGCCATTCACTTTAAAAGCGTCCCACCCGTGCTCTTCAAAGCGACCGGGGAATCCATCGATGACAACGTGCTCGTGATCCGCATCCAACCGGATGAGGGGATATCCCTTCGCATGAGCGCCAAGATGCCTGGATCGAGCCTCCGCATCGAACCGGTGAAGATGGACTTCCATTACGGCACGAGCTTCGGCAAAGCCACGCCGGAGGCCTACGAGCGCCTCCTCCTCGACGCCATGAGCGGCGACCCGACCCTCTTCGCCCGCCGCGACGAGGTCGAAGAAGCTTGGAAATTTGTCGATGCTATTCACGCCGCCTGGGCCACCCGCTCTGATGATCTCGCCTTTTACTCTTCTGGCTCATGGGGACCCGGAGAAGCCGATGAACTCATCACTCGCCACGCTTCAACCTGGAGGCGGCTGTAACTCCGTGAGCGATTCTTTTGATCCAGGCATTCCGGTGGAAATCGGAAAAATCGAAAAGGAACTCGGCCATCT
>CAMBAQ010000187.1 GCA_945863785.1 Chthoniobacter flavus | reverse complement strand
AGCGCCATTAATTCCCAAAAAATCTTTTTTCGCAAGAGATCAATCGCACTCTGGAGCTTTGAGCTTGTTTTGGGATGAAGGCAAAATATGCCTACCGGTTCCGATTAGCCCCCGATTTTCCCTAGGTAAAAGGAGATGGCACGTTCGATGCTGTGTAAAAGGCACTATGATCGAGGGAATTTACACCGCTGCGGCATCGCTTTCCACGTTAGAAAAATGGCAAGCCTCTATCTCTCAAAATCTTGCTTCATCTAGTGTGGCTGGATTCAAGAAGTCGAATTTCGCTGTTGAAACGGACGATAACCTGAAGCCCCAGTATGCGCCCGATGGTTTATCGGCTGCTCGCCACACGGGAGGAATGCCAACTCAGAAAACCAGTGTGAATTTCTCGCCCGGCGACATCAAGGCAACGGGGAAGGGGACAGATCTGGCGATTGATGGCCCTGGCTTCTTTCAGATCAAGGGAGCTGACGACAAAAACCTCTACACTCGCGATGGTGAGTTTCATTTTAACTCTGAAAATACCCTTGTGACCAAGCAGGGATTGACCGTTCTTGGCGATTCTGGCCCTATCACCATCGATCCCGAGCAGGGCCCTCTCACTATTGCTCGTGATGGAACGATGTCGCAAGGCAACAATCAGTTAGGAAAGTTTCCTGTCTATGATTTTGACAAAACCGATGGCCTCACACGCGTTGAGGGAGGTTTTTTTGAGCCCCCCGCCGGACTCGAGCCCACCCCCCTCGAAAAGGTGGTTGTGACTCAGGGGGCGATTGAGGCCAGTAATGTGACTCCGATGGCCGAAATGGTGAATATGATCGCCGTTTCTCGTGCTTACGAAGCCGCTCAACGTGCCATGACCTCGCACGATGATCTCATCTCAAAGGCCATCGGCACACTTGGCACACCGACTGCTTAACCTACCACTACTATGCTAAGAGCGCTCCAAACAGCTTCCACCGGAATGGAAGCACAGCAAATGAATCTCAACACGATCGCAAACAACCTTGCGAACGTGAATACAACGGGCTTCAAGAAGAATAAGATCGAGTTTCAGGACATGCTCTACGAAAAGAAGCGTGCCGTCGGTGCTGAAGAAGGGGCCGGCAATCTTGTCCCAGCTGGAGTTGAAGTCGGCAACGGTTCCCGTGTCTCATCAACGGCAAAAATCTACACTCAAGGCCAAGTGACGCAAACTGGTGAAAAGATGGACGTGGCGATCCAAGGTGATGGATTTTTTGAAGTCCAGCGGCCTGACGGCACAACGGCATACACCCGTGATGGCGGACTCAAGATTGCTTCTGATGGACGTGTCGTCACTAATGATGGATTGCCCTTGCTGAGTGGTTTTCAGCCGATTCCTGTGGACGCACAAAACGTGAGCATTTCGACAAATGGTCAAGTCACGGTTCAGACGCCGGGTGGATCTCAGAACTTCCAAGTTCAACTTGTCCGATTCAATAATCCGGCTGGTCTTCGTAGCGTGGGCGGCAATTTGCTGGAAGAAACTCCGTCGAGCGGAACTCCCACTCTGGGAAATCCAGCTGAGGCTGGATTCGGCTCGCTTTTGCAAAACTACCTTGAGACTTCCAACGTCAACGTCGCTGAGGAAATGGTGAATATGATTCTTGCTCAGCGGGCCTACGAAGTGAATTCGAAGGCGATCCAAACATCGGATCAGATGATGGAGCTTACGAATAACATTAAGAGATAATGAAAGTTTTTTCGGCATTTTTTGTTTCTGCATTATCGCTTGCCACACTCTCGGCAAGCGAGCTCGGGAGCATTTTGTCGCCAGTGGCTTACGCGCCCGCTCAATCATCTCCGGCGTCCCAATTTGGCGATGCCGAACATGATGACCAAGCTCCATCGGTGGTCACTTCTAGCGGAGAATCAACCATCGTTGAACGTGATGTCATCGTTGCTCTTCAGCGCGAGTTGATCGCGCGGTATTCCATCGAGGGCGATCTCAAGCTCTCCTTCCTGCAACCTTGGAAACCCATCGAAATTAAAAACGCGAAAGATTGGAAACTTGTCCTAGACTTGGCACCCAATGGCGGTCTCACCTCGACTTCTCAGGTCCGTTTTCACATCGAATCTAATGGCAAAGCCGTTGGGGATTGGCAGCTCTCTCTTCGCGCCCAGATCTGGCGGCCGATCTGGTTTTCCACGCGTCGTCTCGATCGGGGGGAGATTCCAGATGGCTCTATTTGCACGCCTAAAAGCTTCGATATTTTGAGCGAAAAATTATCCTTTGTCCCTGCGAATACAGATCTTTCCATCTACGAAATGGCCCAAACCGTGAGCCAAGAACGCCCGCTGAGTTGGAGAGATATTGCACTTCGCCCGTTGGTACGGAAAGGTCAGTTAGTTGATGTTGTTGTGGCAGAAGGGGGTATGAATATTTCTATGAAGGGAATTTCCCTCGGCAACGGCGGGGCTGGAGAGATGGTAAGCGTGCGAAATCTGGATAGCCGCAAAGAATTTTCCGCCAAGGTGATCAATCTTAACACCGTCCAAGTCAAATTTTGATAATTCAAATGAAATTGAGTCAACGCATCGTATTTTCCGCTGGGGTCTTCGCCATATTCTCTATGGTTACAACGGAAGCCCAAGCTTCCTCCCTTTGGGTAAAGGCAGGAAATGTCGAGCAAAGCATGTTTGCGGACTCGAGGGCCCGCAATATCGGGGATATTCTCACTATTGTTGTGCAGGAAGATACTTCCTCCATGCAGACCGCTCGCATCAAAACTTACGACAGCGTCCAAGGCGGAGCGGGTATTTTCCCTGCTCTGAACGCGACATTAAACGGATTTGTCCAAGCTTTGCCCTCTTGGTTAAGCAAGGGGACCGGTGGATCTGTGCAAGAAGGGGATGTTACCATTCCGACACTCGATCTAGCGGCTAAATCGGAGTGGACTGGGGGCGGCGATGTAGCAAACTCTGTCACTGTTACCAACCGAACCTCGGTGACTGTTGTTGATGTGCTCCCTAATGGCAACATGGTCATTGAGGGCGCTAAGATTATCAAGGCGGGCAAGGAAACGCAATACGCCTACCTTCGTGGGGTCGTTCGCCCAGTCGATGTGAAAGCCGACAATACTATTCTCTCTACGCAAGTCGCCGATGCTCAAGTCGAGTTTGTGCCTGAGGGCGATTTGTCCGATGCCCAGAAAAAGGGGTGGCTCCTTCGTGCTTGGGAAAAAGTGAAACCATTTTAAAGTAACGTGAAAAAAATTCTCATACTGACCGTTATTTCTGCTCTCGTTGGGGGTCAACTTCTAGCGCAAGTCGTCGACTCCAGTCCAATCACTTTGAACAGCACTGGGGGGTCTCGAATCAAGGATCTTATTGATGTTGAAGGCGCTCGGGATAACCAACTTAATGGATATGGGCTCGTTGTGGGTCTTGCCGGCACGGGTGACAGCAAGATCGACTCGACACTTCAATCGATTGCTAATGCGCTCAAAAATTATGGAGTTAACGTGCCTCAGGATAAGATCAAGTCTGGGAACGTAGCTGCAGTCATGATCACATCAGAAATTGGGCCTTTCGTTCGTCCTGGTTCGCGCATCGATGTGACCGTTTCCTCGATAGGTGATGCCAAAACGCTTCAAGGTGGAGTGCTTTTGCAGGTTCCCTTGCAAGGCGCTGACAAGGTCGTTTATGCCGTCGCACAAGGGGCCATTGCGGTTGGTGGATTCTTGGGGGGCACTACGGGACCAGGAGGCGCCTCTGTCCAAAAAAACCACCCCACCGTTGCTACCATTCCCAATGGGGCGATCGTGGAACGCGAAATCCCAGCTGAAGTCGTCCACAATGGATCGCTCAACCTCATGCTTCGCGAGGCGGACTACACTTCCGCAGCCCGCATGGCAGAAGCTATCAATCGCATTTTTCCTAATACCGCCGTTGCTA
>CAMBAQ010000186.1 GCA_945863785.1 Chthoniobacter flavus | reverse complement strand
TAAAGCTGGAACCCTTGTTTATCAAAAAGCTTTTGCGAAGGGGCTAGCCTGGATTCCCGCAGGCCACATTCTGCGCATGAGCCCGCCGATCGTCATGGATGAGAAAACCCTCTTGAAGGGCCTCGACATGATCGAAGATGCCATCGCAGAAACTTCCAAAGAACTGGGGTACTCGAAATGAATTCCGCCTTTAATTTCTCCCCCGCCAGCTTTGTTCCATTCCGGGACAAAGCCGCTGTGGAAAGGGTGCGCGCCATACCACGAGCCAAGTTGACAGAGCATCCCAACCCCGATTTCCGCATCCGCATTTTGCCCGACGCCGAGATGGAGCCGTTGTGGATCGCCGATATGTTCGAGCGCATTCGCCGCTCCTCCGAGGCGGGAGAGCGGCTTGTGATGATTACTCCAAATCCTTGGCCCTCCTACGACAAGGTGGCGCGCTTGATCAACGAGCACCGCATTTCCTGCCACCATCTGCACACGTTCAACATGGACGAATACGCCAACGAGCATGGTGACATCGCCCCGGAGTCGTGGGCTTTTGGATTTGGCCATGCCTTCAAGAAATTCTTCTACGCAAATATCGATGCAGATTTGCGTCCGCCCGAGAACCAAGTTCACGGCCTCAGCAACGAAAACATCTCCCACTACGGAAAAATGCTCGCTGACCTCGGCGGTGCGGATATTTGCTACTCCGGACCTGGGTGGACCGGACACCTCGCGTTCATCGAACCCGACGCCCCCGAATTTGCGGCGGATTCCTTCGAGGAGTGGAAAAAAATGGGCCCTCGTGTTTGCACGCTGAGTCCCTTCACGATTGCCCAGAACTCGCTGCATGGATGCTTCGGCGCCAGTGGCGACCTCACGGCCGTGCCGCCCAAGGCTGCAACGATCGGCCCCGCCGAGGTGGTGGCCGCCAAACACCGGATCGACCTGCACGGCATCACCGTGGGCGGGGGATTTCATTCCTGGCAACGCCTCACATCGCGCCTTGTTCTCCACGGGCCGGTGACACCACTCGTTCCAGAATCCCTTTTGCAGACCCTGCGAACCGATGTGTGGGTCTCGGAGAGCATCGCCCAGGATATCGAGGTGCGCTGGGACTTGGGATATTGAAAATGAAATCCACCGAGTCACTCACAGCGAATCAGGACAGGCTTCGAGCCGGCTTCGGACGGCGAAACAGTACTCCCCGAACCCCTTGTTTCCTTGCAGGCTATCCGCATGCAGAAAGGATATCGACAGGCACAAACGATCCCCTTCTGGCCTCCGCTGTTTGTTTGGAGAGCGGCAGGGAAGTCTTGGTGATTATATCTTTGGATTTGCTTTTCATCTCTGCGGAGTGGGCCGAGGCCTGCCGATATCGCATTACAGTGGCCACGGGAATTCCTTGCTCCAACATCCTCATTGGGGCAACGCACACGCACTCCGGACCACTCACGCTGGATATCCTTGCATGGAGAGACGATCCGGTCGTCCCGCCATGTGACAGGGACTATTTGGAATTTTGCAGTAGCGAGACGGCTTCGGCGGCCATAGAGGCATGGGAAAACCTGGCCCCTTCGCGCCTAGGCTCGACCGTAGCCGATGTCGGAGGCCTTGCGGGCGGAAACCGCATTGATCCTCGCGGAGCGGAGGATCCCGAATCCGGCTTGTGGATGATTTGCCGGGAGGGAGAGTCCGCGCCGATGGCGATCCTGTCCGTTTATGGAATGCATCCAACGGTTTTACATGAAGACTCCACGCTGTTCAGCGGAGATTTTATCGCCTACACACGCGCACATCTGGAGCAGGCTTTTCCCGGGGCTGGGGTCGTGTATCTCAACGGGGTGTGTGGCAACCAAAGTCCGAGACGTTGCGTTCGGGCCCAGACATTCGCCGAAGCCAAGCGCTTGGGACTTTCGCTGGGGGCGAGAATGGAAGAGTCTTTGCGGGGAATTCGTGATTTTGATTCCCGCCCGCAACTAAAATCCTCCAATAAAAGAATCGCCATTCAAGGGAAGATTTTTCCCGCTGTGGACGAGGCCTCGTCGCAACTCGAAGCCGCGAGACGAAACTACGATTCCCTCAAATCGGCCAATGCCGCGCGCGCTGAAATCCGCACGGCGGAATGCACTGTCTTCGGGGCCGAAGAGGTGCTCACTTTGGCCAAGGCCGAAGCCAGCGGAGAGGCGGAAGCGCTAAGGCAGCATGCACGGGAAGCAGAAATCCAGTGTTTCCAACTTGGAGAGGCGTTCCTGGTAGCTTGGCCCGGCGAGTTCTTTGTGGAATACGGCTTAGAGGTGAAGGCCCAGGCGTCCAGGCGCACCTTTATCACGACAATGGCGAACGGAGAATTGCACGGCTACATCGTGACACCAGAGGCCGCTGCGCTCGGTGGCTATGAATCCCGCATGAGTCTCTTTCCCGCTGCTACCGGCGCAAAATTCGTTGAAAACACAGTGGAATTACTGGCCCGGATGAAGTGACAACAAATTCAATACCTATTTATTTACTCTTATGAAAGCACTTGTAAAATCAAACGCGGAACGAGGTCTTTGGCTCCAAGATGTTCCCGAACCCGAGGTTGGCATTAACGATGTATTGATTCGCGTTCGAAAGACAGGTATTTGCGGAACGGATTTGCATATTTACAAGTGGGATGCCTGGGCCCAGAAGACGATTCCAGTCCCGATGGTTGTAGGGCATGAGTTTGTGGGTGAGGTCGTTGCCGTAGGGGAAAATGTGAGTGACTTTTATCCGGGCGAGATCGTGAGCGCCGAGGGGCATGTCGTTTGCGGTCGTTGCCGGAATTGCTTGGCCGGACGCAGACACCTCTGCAAAGATACCGTAGGCATCGGGGTGAATCGTCCAGGAGCCTTTGCCGAATACATCAGCGTTCCCATGACGAATGTTTGGCATCATCTTGAAGGTGTCGATGAGGAGGTTGCCTCCATTTTTGATCCCTTTGGCAACGCCGTTCACACCGCCCTGGCTTTTGGGTGCCTCGGCGAAGATGTCCTCATTACTGGAGCAGGGCCGATTGGAATAATGGCTATTCCTGTAGTGAAACAAGCTGGGGCTCGGCACGTTGTTATTACAGACGTCAACGAATACCGCTTGGATCTTGCGCGCCGCATGGGGGCGACCATGGCCGTTAATGTCTCAAAGGAAAATCTCGTCGATGTGCAAAAGCGTCTCGGGATGAAAGAGGGTTTTGATATTGGTCTGGAAATGTCAGGTAACCCTTTGGCCTTCACAGGCATGATAGACAGCATGTGCCATGGCGGGAAGATTGCCATGCTGGGAATCCCCTCCGAGCCCATGCCCATCGATTGGAATAAGGTTATTTTCAATATGTTGACAATTAAAGGTATATATGGACGCGAGATGTATGAGACGTGGTATCAAATGAGTGTCATGCTAGAGTCTGGCCTGAATATCAAGCCTGTCATCACCCATCGCTTCCATTACACCGAATTTGAAAAAGGATTTGCCGCAATGGATTCTGGAAGTTGCGGGAAAGTCGTGCTTGATTGGAGTCGCTAAAAGAATAGAGCCATACTTATGAACCCGGCCTTCACCCAATACCTCGCCAAGCAACTGGTCGCCATCGACTCAGCGGGCACCACGAAACGAGAACGCATCATCAATACCCCCCAAGGCACGATGGTGCAGGCCAATGGACATGAGCTCGTGCTTAACATGTGCGCGAACAATTATTTAGGCCTCTCACAGCACCCCAATGTCAAAAAGGCCGCTCACGAGGCCTTGGATCGCTGGGGATACGGTCTTGCCAGCGTGAGGTTTATTTGCGGCACACAAGGGGTCCACAAGGAACTCGAAGCCAGTCTGAGCGACTTTCTTGGGATGGAAGACACGATTCTTTATGGCTCGTGCTTTGATGCCAACGGCGGATTGTTTGAAACATTGATGGGGCCGGAAGACGCTATCATCAGCGACGAACTGAACCATGC
>CAMBAQ010000185.1 GCA_945863785.1 Chthoniobacter flavus | reverse complement strand
CTTCTCGCCATTCAAATGGGGATGGACTTCAAGGAAATCGAGCGCACGGGTATTCATGCGGTCGTGACGCGTACCGAGATTGATTACAAAAGCCCAGCCCGCCTCGGCGATGTGCTGCTCGTTCAAGGCCGCGTGGTGGAGTGGAGCGGCGTGCGTTTTTGGGTGGAATTCGAAATTATTCGCCCCTCGGATGGGGCATTGATGGTGAAGTGCCGACAGGCGCTGGCGTTGGTTCAAATGCCTTCTGGCAAGCCTGTTCGATTGCCTGCGGGTTTTCCCGCAACTTTGTCCCTCGGCGCTTAGCCGAAAATATTGATTTCGCAAGTCCCCCTCCTTCGTGTTTACTCCGCCTGCCTATGGAAAATGTCATTATTGTCGGCACGGGATGTGCCGGTCTCACTGCCGCCATTTACACCGCCCGCGCCAACCTCTCGCCTCTTGTTCTTGAGGGAAAGCTCCCGGGAGGTCAACTCACCACCACAACAGCCGTCGAAAATTTTCCCGGCTTCCCGGAGGGAGTGGATGGACCAGACCTCATCATGCGAATGAAGCAGCAGGCGGAGAAATTCGGCTCCCGTTTTCAATACGGCGTGGTCGAGGATTTCGAACCCGGCACTCCGCATCGTTTGAAAGTGGACGGGGCATGGATCGAGACGAAGGCTCTTATTATCGCCAGCGGAGCTTCGCCTCGCTACATCGGCATTGAAGACGAGAAAAATCTGATTGGTCACGGACTCACCTCGTGCGCGACATGCGATGGCGCCTTCTACCGCAATGTCCCAGTCTGCGTCGTCGGGGGAGGGGACTCGGCTTGCGAGGAAGCCACGTTCCTCACGCGCTTTGCGTCCGAAGTTTATCTCATCCATCGACGCGATACCCTACGGGCCTCGAAAATCATGGCTGACCGTGCTCTTTCTAACCCCAAAATCAAGCCGGTTTGGAACTCCGCCGTCACCTCCTACCTCACTGATGAGGCGGGCGAAGTCTCGGGCGTTGTTTTAAAAAATCTCAAGGACGGCACCACGAGCGAACTCGCTCTCAAGTGCGTCTTCGTCGCCATCGGGCATGAACCAAATACCGTGGCCTTCGGCAAAAGCCTTCACACCGATGAGAATGGCTACCTGATTCAGACCCAAGGAACTCGTACGAACGTCCCTGGCGTCTTTGCCGCTGGTGATGTTGCGGACCACGTTTACCGCCAAGCCATCACCGCTGCTGGGCAAGGTTGCGCCTCCGCGATTGACGCAGAGCGTTGGTTGGCGGATTCGGAATAATCTCCCTTTTTGCCACGCTCCTCATACCAGTCTGGTCCGCCTGCGCTGAAAATCTGCGACCTCACCCAATTTTACTCCCCTGTGAGTGGAGGGGTGAGGCGGTATATCGAGCAGAAGACGGCCTATCTCCGCAAATTCAGGCCTGACTGCGAGCATGTGGTCATCGTTCCAGGGGAGACGACGGGCTGCACCGGTGATTCTCAAGCGAGGATTTATACTATCGCCTCGCCGCTGCTTTCACGGACCTCCCGCTACCGCGCCCTCACGAAGCTGCATCTCATCGAGGAGGTTTTGGAAAAGGAAATGCCCGACATCATCGAGTCGGGAGACCCCTATCAAGTGGCGTGGAAAGCTGTGGCTTCTGGTCGCGGGCTTGATATTCCCGTGGTCGGATTTTACCACTCCCATTTTCCGGAGGCCTACTTCCGCACGATCAGTAAATTCTTCGGACCGCTCGCTGTCGCGATGACCGATGAGATTTGCCGCAAGTATGTCGTTACTCTCTATAATCGATTTCAGCGCACGTTCGTTCCCAGTCCCGTGCTAGCCAATCTGCTTCAGTCCTGGGGCGTGGAGCGGATTGATTCCGTGGACTTGGGGGTCGATGCCGATGTGTTTGTTCCTGATATCTCTGATGCCGGATCGACACGCGACAAGCTCTCCATTCCGCGCGATGTTCGGCTTCTTATTTATGTCGGTCGCCTCGCGCCGGAAAAAAACGTCCGCACTCTCATCGAGGCGTTTTCCTTGCTCCACCGCCGATCACCGGGACGGTATCATCTGCTTTGCGTGGGAGACGGTACGCAGCGTGCGTCCATCACCGATCTCCAGAAGGAGACGGATTGTATTTACTGGATGCCGTATTGCACGGATCCCCATGAATTGGCGTCCCTCTACCGTACTGCCGATCTCTTCGTGCACCCTGGCGTGCAGGAGACTTTCGGTCTTGTTGCCTTGGAGAGCCAAGCGAGCGGAACTCCCGTTGTTGGCATTAAGGGAAGCTATATGGATCGCATTATTTTCACCGATCAGAAGCAGTGGGCGACGACCAATTCTCCCGAGGCACTTGCAGATGCGATTGAAGGCAAATTCACTCAAGATCTTCGTGCAGTCGGCCTCCGCGCTAGCCAAGAGGCTCGACAACGCTATTCCTGGAATACCGTGTTCACGCGAATGATGTCGTTTTACTTGGACGTTGTAACGCGCTACGAACCCTAGGTGGCCCTCCTTGATCTTTTTTCCGTCGATGGCTAGATTGCACCGGTGATCACACTCACTTTCATCGAGATGCCAACCAAGAGGAGCGCGCCATGCTTCTGAGTTCGGATCAGTTCGAGCGGCTTGTGGATGATCTCGACTACATTCTTCCACGCACCCGGTGTGATACCGTTCAACTCACCAAGTCCCACATCCTTGGTCGTGTGAGGTCAGATGGAGACATCCTTCTCGATCTCGTCGAAGGGATGCCCTCCAGCGAGGCCCGCTTTTTAAGCGTCCCGCTGGAAACCCTTCGTTCACTCATCGCCTCCCGCCATCGAGGGGCTCAGGGGGCGGCCAGCGACGAATCTCCCTTACTCGTCACAGTTGACGAAGAATAAACACTGCTTCAACACGCCCAGAGGCGTCAAAAGCGACGCCCTCCGCTTCTAAGAGAGAGCGCTTTTTTGACAAAGCGGCGGGGTCATTTTCTCCAAAAAATCCGCCGATACTTCCATCGTTGCGCACGACACGATGACAAGGAATGCGTGGTGCTTCGGGGTTGCGGCGAAGGGCCTGCCCGATGGCCTGAGCGGATCTACAACCCACGGCCTTGGCAAGGATCCCGTAGGTGGTCGTTTTGCCAGGGGGTACATTCGCCAACGCCTCAAAAACTCGTCGCTGGAATACGGTCGGGGCTTTTGTGGGTTGATTCGTGGGGCTCATAAGTTAGCTTCGCAATCGCTATGTTCTTACAACCTAAATTCTGCACGTTGCGCTCTATTTTGCACATCGTAATACTGGTCGTCGGAGTTGCCATGACCTCGCTCGATTCTGCATCGGCGCAGTCTCCAGTGGCCCCAGTCGGTCCCTACACACTGCCTCCGCTCCCCTATGACTACGAGGCCTTGGAGCCGCATATTGATGCCGAAACAATGCGGATTCACCATGACAAGCACCACCATGCCTATGTCACAAATGCGAACAAGCTTCTCGCAGATCAACCAGAACTCGCCAAGCTAAGCCCCGAGGAACTCCTCAAAAAACTATCAGAAATCCCGGAACCGCTCCGCACGGGGCTTCGCAATAATGTCGGTGGACACGTCAATCACAGTGCGTTTTGGCTCATGATGTCCCCTAAAGGGGGCGGTGAACCCGCTGGCGATCTGGCCAGCGCGATCAAATCGACCTTCGGCTCTTTTACGGAATTCAAAAAACAATTCACCGAGGCGGCGACGAAGAGGTTCGGCAGCGGATGGGCCTGGCTCGTTGTGAAGGACGGCAAGCTAGCCATCGTTTCGAGTGCGAATCAGGACCCTCCCATGCTGGACGGTGGCTTTGTGATCCTCGGCCTCGACGTCTGGGAACACGCCTACTATCTCAAATACCAGAACCGCCGCCCCGACTACATCACCGCATGGTGGAATGTCCTTAACTGGCCCTATGTGGCCGAGCTCTACGCCAAATCCCAAGCCAAATAAGCCT
>CAMBAQ010000184.1 GCA_945863785.1 Chthoniobacter flavus | reverse complement strand
GGCGGTGGAAATAGCGCCAGCATAATGCCCGCCGAGGACGCGATCCCCTTCCCCCCCTTGAACCCAAGCCATACCGGATAACTATGCCCGATGACCGCGAAGATCGCTGAAACCACACCGGAATTAATGACCGCCGATTCCGCCGCATGGTAGCACCAAAGAGCCAACGCAAAACCAAGCATCACAGAAAGCCACCCCTTGAAGGCATCAAGGGCAAAAACAGCATAACCCCATTTTTTGCCCAGCACGCGAAGGGCATTCGTGGCTCCGGTACTCCCGCTCCCCTCGTTCCTCAGATCCACTCCATTCCACCGCCCCGCCAGATCTCCCCAAGGTATCGATCCAAGAACGTAGGCTTGGATAGCCGCTAAAACATATAATGTCACCTAACAGAAATCTCGCTTGAGGAAGCTCTCCTCAAGAAAAATCGGCAACCCAGCGATTACGATATGGAAAAAATACCCCGAAAATTTTAGCTGCCCACGCCCCTAAGTCATTCGCGCAAGAAGATCAGTGAGGTAGGGGAGGAGTTGTTTCTTGCGGGAAACGATGCCGTCTAATTGCCAGACATGGCGTCCGTCCTCCGGGAAATCGATGAGGCGAGTGAAGCTCTCGGATCCGCGGACGAGCAGGATCGAGTTCTGCGTGTTGACGTCGGTGATGAGAAGTGTCGAGAAAAGATAGTTATGCGCCGCGCGATATTTTTCGAGTTCCTCAATGAGGGAGGCTCGGTGCTTTTCGATCTGAGTAAAGCTGATCTCCTCGATTTGGGACACACTGAAGACGTGGCCCCGATCTTCGTATTCTTTGCAATCTGCCGTGATGACGTCTTTGGATGGCAGTGTTTGAAGGGGTGACCCTACCGAGAAAATCTCATTGGCGAGGTCGCCGGGTTGGATATCGCAGATGGCGGCGAGTTCATCCAATATCAATTTGTCGACCTTCGTTGTCGTGGGCGATGTGAGGTTGAGTGTGTCGGAAATGATCCCACACATGAGTAACCCAGCCACACTTTTGGGGATGGGGATGCGAGCCTGTCGGAAGCAATCTGCGACGATGGTACTAGTCGAGCCAACCGGCCGATTCATAAACAAGATCGGCTGCTGGGTGGGAGCGACTCCGATGCGGTGGTGATCCAGAATCTCAATAATCGGAATATCCGCAGCGCCAGCAACGGCCTGGGTAAGCTCGTTGTGGTCGACCAGAATGAGCTGGCGAGGGGAGGGCTTCAGCAAGTCGCTCTTGGAAAAAACGCCAATGAGTCTGTCGTCGGGTCCCAGAACAGGGAAAGCAAACTGGGAGACCATCGCCACATCGACTTGGGCTTGTCGGAGGGTCAACTCCGCGTTCAGGCACATAAACTCGGGCGTGAGCATCTGTCCGGCTGTGACGGCAGCCCTCGCGAGAAGAACAGTGGTCGCCGTATCATGAGGCGATGAGATGAGCGTCGTTCCATTCTCTTGCGCCATCGCCAGAACCCTGTCCGGAGGGGGGAAATTGTTTGTGATGACGATGGATGGAACCCCTGCCTTGATCGACATCTCAATGATGTTCCAGCGGTCGCCTACGATGAGCACCGTGGAGGGAATGTCCAGTTGCTCCAGTCTTTTCTTGAACGACTCGGTCAACATGGCCGCCACAACCAGTGTCCGCGAACGCACAGCGGTATCCTCCTTGCCACTTAGCAACATGCCGCGAATGGCATCGCGAATGTGGGCAATCGAGGCGTCCACCACACGACTGGACGAGAGATTCTCGAGAGGCGGGAAGAGATATTTGCCGAGCTTGAATGCCGAAAGGATGCCTACGCAAGCGCGGTTGTCATTGACGACCGGCAAGGCGCGGAATTTGTCCTCACCGAATCGTGTCATCGCCTGATAGACTGGAGCGGCGTGGTGAATGCTCACCACATTGCGCTCCATCACGTCTTCCACCCGAGGGTAAACATCCGCAATAAAAACCGGCGCCTCGAGACCAAATTTGTGCAAAGCGAAGTCAATGCGGCCATTGGTGTTGCCGCATCGTGCGGCGACGACATTTTCCATTCCGCTCGCGCGCTTGAATTCGGCATACCCGATGGCTGCACAGATGGAGTCCATATCGGGGTTCCGATGCCCCATGACGATTGTTTTCATTGAAGTAGTGATAAAATTAAGCGGACGCGCCAGTGAGGCAGGGACGGGTAAGGACGCTATCGGGGTCGTAGTTAAGGTAGGATTGAAGCCACTTTTCGCTGGTCACGGTATCTTGGCCCTTGCGTTCGGAATAGCTCTCCATTTGGTCGCGTTCAATTTTTCCGACAGCAAAGTATTTGGACTGAGGATGGGCGAAGTAGAGTCCGCTCACGCTGCTCGCGGGAAGCATGGCCAAGCTTTCAGTAAGCGTGATGCCTGTCCGACGCTCGGCATCTAACAAGCGCCAGAGCGCCCATTTCTCGGTGTGGTCGGGTTGCGATGGATAGCCAGCGGCGGGACGGATGCCACGGTATTTCTCGCGGATAATTTCCTCCGGCGTGAGGTTTTCATTTTTTCCAAAGCCCCAGATTTCGCGCGCTTTTTTATGCAGGCATTCGGCGTAGGCCTCGGCAAAACGGTCGCCGATGGCCTTCGTCATAATCGAGAGGTAGTCGTCGTGCTGCTTCTCGTAATGGTCGGCCAAATCGTGAACTTCCTTGCCTGCGGTAACGGCGAAGGCCCCAATGAAATCACGTCGCCCAGCGGAAGCTGGCGCAATGAAGTCCGCGAGAGAGGCGTTGAACTGCCCTTCGGGTTTTTTCATTTGCTGACGCAGACAATGCAAGACTTCCAACGGGCGACCATCCGCATCGAGAAGCTGGATATCCTCACCAGTGCTGATCGCCTGCCAAAATCCCATCACGCCGCGCGGGCGGAAAAGTTGCTTTGACACGATCTCATCAAGGAGGCCACGTGCATCGTCGAAGAGTTTGCGGGCCTCAACGCCGATCTCGGGATCGTCGAGAAGGCCTGGAAAACGCCCGCGTAATTCCCAAGCGTGAAAAAACGGTGACCAATCAATAAAAGGCACGAGTTCCTCGAGCGAGACATGGCACTCGATGATGCCGGTCTGGGAAGGTTCCGCGTTATCGATGGTAGCCCAGTCTGTCGGAAATTGATTCGCGGCCGCCTCGGCCAGCGAGAGTTGGGGGCGCCCAGATTGACGGCCCGCATGCTGAATCCGCAGGGCCTCATAATCGGACTCCAACTGCGCGAGAAAGTCGGGCTTCTGTTCGGGACTGAGAAGAGCACTCGCCACATTCACCGCGCGGGAGGCATCCAGAACGTGAACGACTCCGGCGGGATAATATTGGGAGATTTTCACTGCCGTATGAGCACGACTTGTGGTGGCCCCGCCAATCATAAGAGGAAGTGTGAACCCTTGACGCTGCATTTCCTTCGCAACATGGATCATTTCATCAAGCGAAGGGGTGATCAGACCGGAGAGGCCGATGATATCGCAGTTTTTCTCCACGGCTGTCGTGAGAATTTTTTCACAGGAAACCATGACGCCCATGTCGATGACTTCGTAGTTATTGCAGGCCAAGACAACGCCCACGATGTTCTTGCCAATGTCGTGCACATCGCCTTTGACCG
Source organism: Chthoniobacter flavus (assembly GCA_945863785.1). Taxonomy (GTDB): domain Bacteria; phylum Verrucomicrobiota; class Verrucomicrobiia; order Chthoniobacterales; family Terrimicrobiaceae; genus UBA967. The sequence continues at coordinate 352 of CAMBAQ010000184.1, read as the reverse complement.
TGGCCATGAGGATACGACCTTGGGTGCGGGCGTTGGGATTCGCTAGGCGATCGGCTTCCATAAATGGCGTGAGCCAAGCCACGGACTTTTTCATCCCGCGCGCACTTTTGACCACTTGAGGAAGAAACATTTTTCCGGCCCCGAAAAGATCTCCGACGACTTTCATGCCCTCCATGAGCGGCCCTTCGATAACGAGGAGAGGCTTGCCGTATTTGGCATAAGCCTCTTCGGTATCCACATCGATAAAGTCCACGATGCCCTTAATGAGCGCATACTTGAGCCGCTCATCCACAGGTTTCTCCCGCCATGACAGATCGGGAGTTTGGGCGGCTACCCCACCCGCCTTGGATTT
>CAMBAQ010000183.1 GCA_945863785.1 Chthoniobacter flavus | reverse complement strand
TGAGTGCGGGATCGGCCTTGAGTTTGCCTAGACACTCGATTCCGTCCATCACAGGCCTGGTCACGTCGAGCAGGATCACATCCGGCATTTCACGGGCAGCAACATCGAGGCCCTCTTGACCATTGCTGGCAAAAACCAACTGCACATCGTAGCCATTGAAACCCTTTCCGATCAGGGTGTGAATCATCCGACTGTCATCGATACTCAGAATTTTAGGTGCGCTCATATTTTAAAAATATTATTTCTCCAAAGTTGCAAAAACCTGCACTGTAAGACACCCCAACCCTCCATCAAAGACAAAATCGTTCCGAACGCTCACAGAAGCGGTTTTCGCCGAAACAGAAATCTCATCGCCACGAACGACGCTGGGTATGCTGAGCGCGCAGTTGTAGCCCATATCACAAAGCTGGGACTTCAAGTTTCCGGTGATCATGTTGGTGAGTTCGGCAACGACATCGTTAACGTCTTGAACGGACGCCTCGCCTCCGAGAATTTTTTCAGCAACCACTTTTGCAAGCTGATCTTGAAAAGCAGTATAAACGATACCCGTGACCTTGCCGCTTAATCCAATGGAACCTGTGACTCCCTTGAGCAAAGAAGGCTGAGGGGCTGAAGGATTTCCGGTGCCCGGCACAAGAGACAACCCAGCCATGGTCTGCATCACCTCAGGGACATAGTAATTCAGAATTTCGAGAATAAGCGTCCCTCTTTTACTGGGATCGGCAAGAATAGCAGCATCGATGTTCATATGGGTTATTTCTCGGAGGACCGGTGAATTTAAAACCCTAAAAAAGGGCAAGACAGGCGGAGTTTTTAATCCGAGCCCTACAATGCGTCAATGGATTTCCGTCCTCAGACAAGAAACACCGAAAGCAATCAGAGCTCACCCCGCGATGGCAAATTCGGACTCGTGGTGATTTGAAACAGGCTGTGGCGACCACTCGGGATATTCAAAGATTTTCCCCTCAAAATTACGAATGACGATTTTTTCCGCATCGTGATAGACCACGTAATCAGGATTCACTGGTACTTTCCCCCCGCCACCTGGGGCGTCGATGACAAATTGGGGAATCGCATAGCCACTCGTAAATCCGCGCAGGGATTCGATGATCTCGATCCCCTTCGCAACAGGCGTGCGAAGATGGGACGAGCCACGAATGAGGTCGCATTGATAGAGATAGTAAGGCCTCACCCGGCACAGCAGAAGCTTGTGCACAAGTTCACGCATAATCGCAGGGTCATCGTTCACACCGGCGAGGAGCACGCTCTGGTTGCCTAGCGGAATACCGCTATCCGCAAGCCTCCCGAGCGCATCCCTTACCTCGGTGGTCAACTCGCGCGGATGGTTCACATGCACACTCATCCAAAGCGGATGGTATTTCCGTAGCATGGCACAAAGTTCCGGCGTGATCCGTTGCGGAAGAAAAATGGGAACCCGCGTGCCGATGCGGAGAAACTCGATATGCGGGATACTGCGCAACCGCTGCAGGATACCTTCTAGTTTAGAATCGGAGAGAAGCAGCGCATCCCCTCCGGAAAGGAGCACATCGCGAACTTCGTTGTGTTTTTCCAGATACCGAAAAGCCTCTTCAAAGTCGGTGACCAACTCCTGCTCCCCCACCCCGCTCACCACACGACTGCGTGTGCAGTATCGGCAATACGATGCGCAGCGGTCGGTGACGAGAAAAAGCACCCGATCTGGGTAGCGATGCACAAGTCCGTGTACAGGCATGGAAGTGTCCTCACCGCACGGATCGGCCATATCGAATGGCGAATCATAGCCCTCTTCGATACGCGGTATCACCTGACGTCGGATCGGACAACCAGGATTATCCCGCTCAATGAGGTTGAAATAATGCGGCGTCACAGCCAGCGCCAATTTCGACCCGGCGAGCAACACGCCAGCGCGTTCCTCCGTGTTGAGATTCAATCGTTGCTCCAAGGCTGAAAGAGACGTGACACGGTTTTTTAACTGCCAGCGCCAGTCCGCCCAGTCAGCAGGAGAAACATCGGGCCAGTAGCCGGGAGCCGCCGAAACAAAACGATGAGATTCCGAAGATATGGGGTTCACCATGAAAGTAGACTTAGGCTAGATGGGAAGCTCCTCTTGTCAACTAGGGGCAATCCTCTATCAAATAATAGCGTCTTCATCGCAGTTCACTTTCTTTTTAAAAAAGACAATCAACGCGGTGGAAGAATGATTTTTTGAGTCATCTCAGCGCTGGCAGGACCGCCCTTAGTACGATGCGCCGTTTTAATATGCTCTTCAAATAGGGATGTGGCTTCAATTCGCGACATGATGAAGGCTGGATTCTGAAGCTCAAGTCGCTCGCTGAAGGCCCTAAAATCCAATCGCACCTTTCCTTTTGCAAGCAATTCCAGAACGAATCCCAACACATGAGCGTTCGAGTATCCCAACTTGAGAATGTAGTCGTCAATTTTATCGCCGAGCGACATGGTGACGTCATCGTAAGTATGTTTTTCGCCTTGCTCAAAGCCAAATGTGGATACGGTGATGAGTGTGTTAGTAGCCGTCCTCTTTGGTAGCGCGGGCTCACTTTGTTGTAAAGTCTGCGGGGCGAGTGATTGCGTCGCGCTCGCAGAAGGGAGTTTGACCACATAACGCGTTTTGGGATCCGCTGCAGGGGCTTTTACGGGAAGTGGCCACAATTTGACGATCTTAGTGACCCTAGCAACCAAGTCAGCGTCATCAAACGGCTTCATTATAAAACCATTGATCCGCAATGGTGCTAACTTGATCACATATTCGGTCACGTTTTGGCCGGAAACAATGAAAACAGGTGTCGCTTGAAACTGGCGCTCAGCTCTGAACTTTTGCAGGAACTCCACCCCGTCCATCACTGGCATCTTCAAATCCAAAAGAATCAGATCAGGAACTAGTTTACGAGCCATGTGCAACCCCTCTTCGCCATTGCTTGCGAAATGCAACGCCACATCATAACTACTGAAAGCATTCTCGATGAGGCTTTGCACCATCGGACTATCTTCAAGAGAAAGAATTTTCGGAGTATTCACTGAGCAAAAAACAAATGAGAGGGGTCAAAGATACTATTGACTCTTCGATTTCGAAAAACGGTTCCCGCCCTCAATGCTAGAAAGATTTACTGCTCACCTCACACGTTCATCCCGATGATTTCTTTGACAGAAGCAGCGGTGAACTCCCGATTCATGCGACCAATAAAAGCGGCTGGCACGCTGGCAGGGCAAACGGCCTCGCAGGCATAGTAGTTGGAGCAGTTGCCGAAGCCCTCTTCGTCCATCTGACGCACCATACCGATTACGCGGCGACCATTTTCCGGTTTGCCTTGTGGGAGCAGGCCGAGATGCGTCACCTTCGCACTCACGAAGAGCATAGCCGAGCCATTAGGACAGGCAGCGGCACAGGCCCCGCAACCGATGCACGCGGCGGCATCCATCGCCTCGTCGGCAATCACCTTGGAGATAGGAACGGAGTTAGCATCTGGCGCAGATCCGCAACGCTCGCTGATGTAGCCTCCCGCTTGAATAACGCGGTCAAATGCACAACGATCAACGACCAAATCCCGCTGTACAGGGAAGGCCTCGGCGCGGAAGGGCTCGATGGTGATGGTATCGCCATCCTTGAACTTCCGCATGTAAACTTGGCAAGTCGTGCCACGGCCCGGACCGTGCGGCACACCATTGATCGTCAGCGAGCAACTGCCACAAATGCCCTCGCGGCAATCGGAGTCAAACTGGATGGGCTCGATGTTTTTTCCCGTGAGGTTGGCATTCACGATATCCAGCATCTCGAGGAAAGAAGCGTCGTCCGGGATATTATCGGCTTCGTAATTTTCCAGGGTGCCAGGTGCGTTTGCGTCCTTCTGTCGCCAGACTTTGAGATGGAATTTCATAGGGAGCGATTATTTGTAGCTGCGGGTGGCCAGTTTGACCTTCTCGTAAACGAGGGGCTCTTTGTTGAGTGTGGGGAGCTGATTCTCTCCTTGGTA
>CAMBAQ010000182.1 GCA_945863785.1 Chthoniobacter flavus | reverse complement strand
GAATGGCAGTCCACCGCAACATGCATTCGCCGCAATGGGCGTGCTTCGTGCGGTGCGCTGTGATACAGGAGAAATCATGGCAGTCGATAATCTCACGGGCAAAGATCCGGTAGGTGGCTCGGCTTTCGCAAAGGAAGCCTCTGTGCGAGAAGCCATCGACAAAGTCGCTCGTCCCAAAGGCAACCCTGAGTCGATACCAACTATATTGAGCAAAATCCTCGCCCGTTGGGTCACTGAGACTGACCTCGGGGCGATGAAGCGATTGGAGTTTACTGAAATCAGTTCGGAGGATTTTCAAGGAATCAAAGCCGCTCTTTCAGACGCCGACAAGGTCAGCGCGGTGTGGCCACGCGAGTTCGATTCACAAGGGATCAGTGTGCTTGATGTCGAAACCCGACTCGATAACATCGCTCTCGGTCAGGAGATCGCTACGGCTACAGCGAGTCGTGCAAAAATAGATCGCTCCACCGAAAACCTCATTTCATTCAAGGTCACCTCTACAAATAGATGATGCCAATCGTGAGAACAACTACTCGAAAAATGCGTGTGACGGGTTTCTTCGTATCGCTTGCTTTGCTCCTTGCACTCAGTGCCTGTGCGCCTCAGCGAGAGTTTGTGCAGTTTTCTGATGCGGGCACCTTTCATCCAGGTCCTGGGCAGGGTGGGGGAGATAGAGGCGAACCACAGGGAGAATATGATTCCTATGAGCTCATTGATCACGGCGCACCTAATCAAGGAATCGCTCCAATGTATCAAGGAAATCAACATGGCTATCAACAGGGTTATCAACCGCAACCTCGCGGGCATGGAGGAGGTGGATACCCTGCCGTGGTCGAAACCTACGACCAATATGGCAACCCCCGAAATGTCATCGTTCCGAACCCTTGGTGAGCGAATAAAGTAGAAAAATCAAAATCTCAACGAGTGGTCAAATCTCGGGGTTGGATGGTCAAAAATGAGCTGCGAGCGGCTTTTAATGCGCCATAAACATTTGCTGTTCAGTGTTCTCGGGTTTGACGTTTTCAATCTTTGCGATAGGATTTTCTTGTAACTGCAAACACCTACTATGAAAAAAATAGCCCTCCTCATCACCGCATCCACGCTCGCTCTGGGAACCATGGCTCAAGCCGGTTCTTGGGGGTTCACCCTGCCGGACGGATCTGGTTTTTACTATGGCAATAATCAGCCGCAGCAGCGCGAACGGCATTGTGCGCCGTATTACTCATCGCCAGCCTACGTGGCGCCAGCGCCGGTTTATTACACGCGTCCAGTGACCTACTGTCAGCCTCAGACCGTATATATGCAGCCCTACCAACAGATGCAGCCTGCGCCTGTCTACTACTCGCAACCGACTGTGTACTACAGCAACCAACCCGTGAGCTACCGTGAGTCGCGCGGACATTGTGGAAACCGTCAGAATGTGATCTATCCAAACCGCTGGTAATTTATGAAAAAATCCGCATTCGCAGCCTTACTTCTCACAGCCATGCCACTTCATGCCGACGGCATTATCGCCGTTCTTAAAAACTCCTCGACTGTCGAGCGGCGCGACGCCGCTAACGGCTCGTTCAAAGGTTCCATCTCAGTGAATAATGCAATCGATGTCGGTTGCGATGGCGACACCATTGCGGTGCTGCTGGCAAATGGAAGCGTCTACCGATACAGCGCGGACAATGGTTCATTCCAGGGTTCAATCGCGATCAGCGGAAAACCAAGCGGGGTGCAGGTGAGCGGCGGAGTGATTGCTGTGACCACCGCAAATAGTGTCAATCGCTACAAGGCCAGTTCTGGCGCTTTCATGGGGTCAAGCTCGCTGTAATAAGCGAACGAAAAAAGTGTTCACATTCGCGTCATGAGACTACTTTTTCTTCCAGCCCTGATTTTGATGGTGGCGTTCTCATTCGCCTATTCGCAGGAAAAGAAAGATCCCATCGAAGTGAGGATGGATGCGGCCATGCAGGACAATCCTTCGACCGCAGGAATGCTCGATGCCATCGCTGTCGCAAAAAGGGAGTGGGATTCACGGATGAATGAAGACTATGCCAAACTCAAAAAGCGGATGCCCGCTGATGAGTGGGTGGCTTTCGTCCAAGCGCAGAAATCGTGGCTGGCCTACCGCGATGTCCAGATCGAATCACTTAACACAACGTACTCCAAAATGGAGGGATCGATGTGGCTTCCGGTTCGGGCTCACGCTGAGATGGATCTCACCAAACAGCGCGCGCAGTTTCTAAAGGAGACGCTCGATCTTTTGTCGGAGCGTTGAATGTCGATTTCAAGATTGTTTTTTTGGTGGAAATCTCCATTTTAGATGGCGAGACATTCGTCACTCTTATGAAAAAATACATCCTTCCATTTCTTTGTGCTGCGAGCATGGCGCTACTTGTTTCCTGCACTACGATCACCGTAGATGCACCTCAGCCAGCGGAGCTGAGTCTGGGCCGGGGTGCTCGCATTTCCATTGTCCCGGAGGCGGGCTCGGATGCTGGCGAAATGGCCCATGAGCTGTTTCAACTTTTTTCTGGAACGGGATACTACCAACTGGTGGACCGCGCCAATCTTGGTCAGACGATGAACGAAAGAAACTTTCAGCGTATGAGCCAAGTTGAAAATCGTGGGGGAGGAAGGATCAAGGGCGTGGATGCCTTTATTTATCTCCAGGCTGAGGGAATTTCAGGAGCAAGAAGCGATAGAAGTTCCTTCACCTATGACGGCAAGACAATCACCACCTATTCAACCAAAACGACAGCCAACTACATCGCCAACTACCGGGCTGTCATGACTGCCTCATCGCAGATAGCCGGGGGACGACGTATTGAACTCAATGATGATCGCACCGCTTACTCGTCGGAGGGCTATCCAGCCGCTCCAGATCCTTATCCGCTCATCCAAGGAATGCGGAACAAAGCGGCTGGGCAGATTTTTCAGAGTCTCCATCCGAGTGTGTTGAAAATCCGTCGCTCGATTGGTGGAACAAAAAGCCAGTCGGCCAAGGAGGCTGTGCGCCTTGCTAATGCGGGCCTCTGGCGCGAGGCAACCGCCGCAGCGGAACGTGGAGTGCAGGAAGTGCCTGCTGATCCGGAGGCCCATTACATCCTCGCAATAGTGTATCAGGGAACAGGACGCTATGCCGATGCGGAGCATGTCTTGAAGCAGCTCATCGCTATGTCGCCTAATGGAAAATATGCAATCGCTCTGAGAGAAAATCAGGCGGTGTGGACGAATGCCAGCCGCTTTCAACGGCAGATGTGATGCAAAGAATCCTTGTAGCGCTACTTTTTGTCGGGTTGTGCGGGCATCTCTGCGCGCGTGAACCTGCACTAGCCGTGATCGCGGAAGACCTCAGTGGCGAGACAGACTCGGGTGGTCTCGAAATGGTGGAATCACTCGCTGAAGCCGGAGTTATGGAGTCTTCTGGTGTTTCGCTAGTCAGTCGTCGACACCTCGAAAAGATCCTCTCAGAACAGGGACTCGCCTATAACAACGTGGTGAATGACCGCGCTCGTCTTGGTCGACTCGCTGGGGCGGACATTTTGCTAGTGGTGAGTATCACTAAAAATCGTATCACGCAGTCCCGCGAAAGTGTGTCGGCTTATGGTATGACGGAAAACATCGTCCGCAGCCATAGCGATGCGGCTATCACAGTCAAAGCCCTCGAAGTCGAGAGCGGGCGTATCGTCGCACAAAGGCAGTTTATAAAAAGAACTGATAACCGCCGAGGATTAGATGCCTGTGCTGCAGAGATGAAATCTTCGCTCACAAAAATTCCATTCGGGAACGTGGCAAAGTCGGAAGCGGTACCCCGCCACAAAGTACTTATTAAACCAACTTCCGGCGGTACTGAAATTCAAGGCTTGGACCTTTTCATTGATGGAAACTTTGTGGGTAACACGCCGATCACGACAGATGTCGAGGAAGGTGTGCGCGAGGTCTCGATCCGCCAAGGGGGAAATTCACTTTGGAGCAATCGTGTTCAGGTGCTCAAAGAAGTCTGGCTGACTCCAGAGTTGGG
>CAMBAQ010000181.1 GCA_945863785.1 Chthoniobacter flavus | reverse complement strand
TTGCGGCTCAGGCCCTCAAGCACGGTGGCGTAGTCCCAGAGTTGCCGCACGGGCGCCTCATTCTCAATGGCGGCGGCTAGTTCTGGGTTTTTTTCCTTGGCCCCTTGGAGATCGATATTCAGCTCGTTGGGGATCATTTTGGCGACCCGATCGCCGTCACCATAGCTCCATCCCAAAACGCGACCGACATCGCGAATCACGCTTTTTGCCCCGAGCGTACCGAAGGTGACAATCTGCGACACCGCACGCTCGCCATATTTTTTACGAACGTATTCGATCACCTCGCCTCGGCGTTCCATGCAAAAATCAACGTCGATATCGGGCGGGCTGATGCGCTCGGGATTCAGGAATCGTTCGAAAATGAGGCCGTATCGGAGAGGGTCAATGTCGGTGATGCCGAGCACGTAGGCGATGAGCGAGCCGGCGGCTGATCCGCGGCCAGGTCCCACTGGAATGCCTTGTTCCTTCGCATAACGGATGAAATCCCAGACGATGAGGAAATAGCTGATGAATCCCGTTTTTTCGATTACGGAGAGCTCGTAGTTCAGGCGGGTCGTGAGTTCGGCGTCCGTATCCACCCGATTGCCGAATCGCATGCGAAGCCCTCCGTAGCAGAGATCGCGTAGGTACTGCTCGCGGCTGCGTGCATCGGGGGAGTCGAAGTTTGGGTATTTCGGAATGCCGAACTCCATCTCAAAATGGCAACGCTCGGCGATGCGAAGCGTGTTGTCGCAGGCCTCGGGGAGATCCGCAAAAAGGGCCCGCATTTCTTCGGAGGATTTGAAGTAAAGTTCGGGGCTGTAGCGCTGGCGCTTCTCATCCACCACCATGGATGCGGAACCAATGCAAATCAGTACGTCGTGGGCCTCATGGTGCGATTTTTCCAAGAAATGCACATCGTTCGTTGCCACAAGTCCGAGGTCAAACTCTCGAGCAAGCTTGATCAATTCAGGATTCACTCGCCGTTGGGCATCAAGTCCGAACTCGGTCAACTCGATGAAGTAATTCTCCGGCCCAAAAATATCGCGGTAAGCAGCAACTGTCTCCTTGGCCTCCTTCATTCTGGCGCCGGCGAGTAGTGTGGGCACCTCGCCCTTCACGCAACCGCTGAGTGCGATGAGGCCTTTGGAATGCGCTGCTAGACGCTCCCTATCCACGCGCGGCTTGTAGTAGAAGCCCTCCAGATGAGCTGAGGTGACGAGTTTGACCAGATTGCCATAGCCTTCTGCATCGGTCGCCAAAAGTGTGAGATGGTAGGCGGAATCCTTGGCCGAGGATCCATTGCGGTCGAGCATCGAACCTGGCGCGACATAGACCTCACAGCCAATGATCGGTTTCACTCCCGCCTTGCGTGCAGCTTGATAAAAAGGCACAGCCGCATGCAGGTTGCCGTGATCTGTCACCGCCACCGCAGGCATGCCGAGTCCGGCCGCTTTTTTCACCAACTCAGCGACGCGCACCGAGGCGTCGAGGAGGGAGAATTCCGAATGGCAGTGCAGATGAACAAAAGACATGACAGCTAACTTAACTCACTGCCGGGGCTTTTGTCCAACAAGGGTCGAAAATGGAGAAATTAGGCAAAGATATCCTCGCCTGCGACTCGCGCAACATGGCGCCGAATGCGGAAGACATGTGCTGGGCGAGAATGCGGATCGAGCGAAATGAAGTTACGCGAACCCTTCCACTCATATCTCTCGCCCGTTATCAAATCCTCGACTTGATAGGCCTCGTCAGCGGTTAACCCGAATTCCGCCAGTGGAACATGAACAAAGGCCGTTTGTGTGTTCCTAGGATCGACGGTCACGGCCACGAGCAAGGATTCATCGAGCGAAGCGGTGGTTTTGCTGAAGCAGAGGATTTGGTCATTCTCCGCCGTGTGAGTCCGAAGATTCGCGTATTCTCTAAGTGCACGGTTTTCGTGACGGATTTTGTTCAGCCTGGTGACGTAGTCCTTGATATTCCCTGGGGCGTTCCAATCGCGGCCCTTGAATTGGTATTTTTCCGAGTCGATGTATTCCTCTTTGCCTGGGACGGCTGAGTTCTCACACAATTCAAATCCGCTATAGATGCCGTAGACGGGCATGGTCAATGCCGCCAGCGCGGCGCGGATCAAAAATGCAGGTCGTCCGCCATGCTGAAGATACTCGGGAAGGATGTCGGGGGTGTTGACGAAGAAGTTGGCACGGAAGTATTCCTTCATCGGGCCTTGGGTGAGTTCGGTCAAATACTCGGTCAACTCGTGTTTCGTATTCCGCCAAGTGAAATAGGTGTAGCTTTGCGTGTAGCCGACCTTGGCGAGTTCCTGCATCATGTTTGGCTTAGTGAAAGCCTCGCTCAGAAAAACGGTGCCGGGGTATTGCAGTTTCACCTCGGCGATGAGCCACTCCCAGAAAGCGACGGGTTTGGTATGGGGGTTGTCCACCCGGAAGATCCCAACGCCGTGCCCGCACCAGAAAAGAACAACGTCCCGCAATTCGTCCCAGAGTTCTTTCCAGTTCGGATTGTGAAAATTCAGCGGATAGACGTCCTCGTATTTTTTTGGGGGATTCTCGGCATACTTGATGGAGCCGTCCGGACGCTTGAAAAACCACTCCGGGTGGGCTTTGACGTAAGGATGGTCTGGCGAACAATTGATCGCAAAATCGAGCGCGATTTCCATGTCGCGTTTTTTGATTTCCCCAACGAGCCAATCAAAATCCTCCAACGTTCCGAGTTCGGGCGCGACATCCTTGTGCCCGCCGCCATTGACTCCCTGCCGATTGTTCCCGATGGCATAGGGCACGCCGGGTTCTCCGGGTTCGCAATGGAGCGAGTTGTTTCGCCCCTTGCGGTTCGTTGCGCCGATCGGATGGATCGGGGGAAAATAAATCACATCAAATCCCATGGCCTTCGCATCGTCGATCCGTCCGAGGCAGTCGCGGAATGTCGAACCTGAGTCCGGCTTGCCTTCTGCGGACCTTGGAAAAAATTCATACCAAGCCGCGAAGGTTGCGCGATCGCGGTCGACCCACACAGGATGAAAAGGTTCCGCTGCGGTGGAAAGGGATCGGTCGGCGTAGATCTGCATGAGGGCGCAGAGGGTGGCATCGTGCGCGAGATCGTGCGCCTCGGCGGCATCAGAAGTCCGCATCGTTGCGGCCATTTTTTTCAAGGCCTCTCCGTCCGGCGACTTGCCTGCGCGAGTGGCTGCGGATCCAATGAAAGCAGCTCCTTCGAGAATCTCGCTCTGCAGATCACGCAATCCAGCGGCGAATTTTTTCTCGAGCTCGTGTTGCCAAGAGAAGAAAACATCGCCCCAAGCCTCGACAGTGAATTCCCAAGCTCCAGGGGAGGTTAACGAAAGGGTGCTGCTCCAGTTGTCATTGAGATGGGGCGTCATCGGAGTTTCGCGCCAGATTTTTGATCCAACTTGCCTCCATTTTAACATGACGGCGATTTCGTCGTGACCATCTTTGAAGACATCGGCCCGGACTGTAATGGTCTCTCCAACCGCTCGTTTGACTGCGAAGCGTGCGTTGTCGAGCGAGGGCGAGATGCGGCGGATGACTGTGGTTTCGGGGCTTTTGTTCATGGCAAGGTCTCTAATTTTTGCAGGAGCGGTTCGAGCCCATCAAGCCCTGACATGACCTCCTGAAGTGATTTTTTTGCAACCGGAATATGGGAAAGAAAGGATGTGCGGCCTTTTTGGTGTCCGAGGAAGCCATAGGCGCCAAGGGCCTGCATGAGGCGCTGAACGGCACACCATTTGTAGGTGGTGTCAAAATCGGCATCCATCGCGCCACCATTGGCCAGCAGGCGGCTTTTATACAAGTCGACGAGTTCGTCCCGCTCGGACTCCGTCAATGTCACATACGGGTCGTATAAGAGTGAGGCGAGATCGTATTGGGGCAAACCGAAACGCATACCTTGAAAATCAATCAACCACGCGGATCCATCGGCGATCATGACGTTCTGCGATTGAAAATCGCGATGCACCAAAACGCGGGGGAGTTCGGCCAAGCGCGAGGCGGCAT
>CAMBAQ010000180.1 GCA_945863785.1 Chthoniobacter flavus | reverse complement strand
TTTCGCGCGCTCTGTACGGCTGAGGCTGATGCGATTCGAAGCTATGGACTCAAGCAACGCATTGAGATTATTCCGAATGGGGTGGAACTGCCCGAGGGGAGTTTTAAGTTTCAAGATTTAAGTTTACAGGCTCATGGGAAAAAGATGTTGCTTTTTTTGGGGCGGATTCATCCGAAGAAAGGATTAGTGAATGCCCTGCGTGCTTGGGAGGAAATTCGCAATTCGCCATCCGCTATACGCGATTCAGCGGAGTGGCAGTTTGTGATCGCGGGTTGGGATCAGGGTGGACATGAGGACGAGTTGAATGCGCTGTGCGCAGAGTTGGGGTTGAGAACCGCAAAGGGATTCTCTCGCGGAGGCACCGAGAGCACGGAGGGCCAAAACTTAAAAATTAATTCTTACAAACTTAAAACTACTTCCCCAGAGTGGGCTGATGTTATTTTCTTTGGTCCAGCTTTTGGGGATGAGAAAGAGGCATTGTTGCGGAGTGCGGATGCGTTTATTTTACCGAGCTTCAGTGAGGGATTGCCGATGTCCGTTTTGGAAGCTTGGTCTTATGGGTTACCGGTGCTGATGACGCCAGAGTGTAATTTGCCGGAGGGGTTTGCTTGCAAGGCAGCACTGGAAATTCGAAGTGGGGAAGTGAGTTTTCAGGGGTCAGATTTCAGTTTTCAGCAGGGGTTGCGGACGCTTTTGGAGATGGCGGATCAGGAGCGAGCCGCTATGGGAATGCGAGGCCGGAGATTGGTAGAGGCCAAATTCACTTGGCAAAAGGTCGCTGCGAATATGAATGCCCTCTACGAGGATATCCTCTCGAGATAGGGGAAGCGAACGAGACTTTACGGTGATAGCCGCACGTGTGACCACGTGCGGTTTTTTTGTGCGTATCGGAAGCGGTCGTGAAGTCGGTCGCGGCCACCTTGCCAGAATTCGATGGTTTCGGGTTCCACGCAGTAGCCTCCCCAGAAATCGGGTTTCGGGATGGGGCCTGTGGAAAAGCGCGATTTCATTTCTTCAAAACGGGCAAGAAGAAATTCACGGGAGGGAATTTCGCTGCTCTGCTCTGAGACCCAAGCCCCGAGTTGGCTTCCAGCTGGGCGGCTCAAGAAATAGGCAAGCGATTCTTCTTCGGAGATTTTTTTGACTTGGCCTGTGACTTCGACTTGGCGCTCGATGGTGATCCAAGGAAAAAGGAGTGCGGCACGGGGATTCTGGTCAAGGTGAGCGGCTTTGCGACTCCCGTAGTTTGTAAAAAAAACAAAACCGCGTTCATCAAATCCTTTCAATAGGACGGTGCGGCAGGCGATGTGTCCGGAGGAGTCCGAGGTCGCCAAGGACATTGCGTTGGGTTCGGCGATGCCAGCATCGGAGGCCTCCTGAAACCACTGGTGAAATTGTTTGAGGGGATTCGGATTGATCGCATCTTCGCGAAGGGGATCGCGTCCGTAATCGACTCTCAGGTCTTGCAGGTTCAAATCAGTTTTCATCGCTGGTTATTTAAAATTAAATGCCGACCTCGGCGAGGCGGAGAAGGTATTTGTAGGAGTAGATGCCCGTGCTATGTCCGTCGTTCCAGCGTGGCTGGATAGCGTAACCACCAATGGTCTGCCACGAGGCCAGATCGAAGCTGCCTGAACTGTAAGTAACCTTGGGACGCTCGATGTTACCCATCACATCCGGCTCGCCGCCGCAGGTCGCGCAAGGGCAATGGCGGCGCACGGATTCGAGTGGCAAGTAGGTTTCGGTGCCATCATTCCACGCGATAGCAAGGTCGTTTCCGATCTTTTGAATCGAGGATGGTTGCAATGTTTGTGTCATATTTTGATTTTTTCGTTGGCAAGGAGGGTTGTCCATCGTTTTAAATAGTCGGCTCGTCATGGATCATCTTGATAAACTCGAATCGCAAAGCATCTACATTCTTCGTGAAGCCTACCATAGCTTTTCCAACCTCTGCATGCCATGGAGCATGGGCAAGGACTCCAACGTCCTGATCTGGCTATCGAAAAAGGCCTTTTGCGGTCACATTCCGTATCCGTTGCTTCACATTGATACGACGTATGAGTTTCCAGAGATGCTGGAATTTCGTGAGTGGGCAGTTGAGAAATACAAACTCGATTTGATCGTGAAGATCAATGAGGAAGCCCGCGCTGGCACTGGCTCCTACACCACTTCGATCGGCTACGAAACCCACGACCCCGTCACCGTCACGCATGAGTTGAAGACAGTGGCTCTTCAGCAGATCATGGGTGAGCGAAAATTCGATGCTCTCATCACTGGTATTCGTCGTGATGAAGATCCGACACGCGCCAAGGAGCGTTATTTTTCACCGCGCAACGCGGAGTTTGAGTGGGACTACAAAGACCAACCGCCTGAGTTCTGGAATCAATTCACCACGACATTGGAACCCGGCGAGCACATCCGTGTGCAGCCATTGCTGGACTGGACGGAAGTCGATATCTGGCGCTACATCGAGCGGGAGAATATTCCGATTCCACAGATGTATTTTGCAAGGAAAGGGGAGGATGGATTGAACTACCGCTTTCGCTCCCTTGGTTGCTGGCCAATCACCAAGCCTGTGCAGAGCGATGCCTCCAACATCGAACAAATCATCGCCGAGCTTCGCGTTACCAAAACCAGCGAAAGGGCCGGTCGCGCTCAGGATCACCACGAGCGAAATGCCATGCAAAAACTCCGCGCCAAGGGGTTCATGTAAGATCGAGTATCTACAGGGGTGGGGGAGTTCGTTTTTTGAATAACCCCACGTCGCCACTTCTCAAAAAACACGTTTTGCCCAATAATATTTCCCTTTAAAAAATGAGTGCCGCTATCACAAACTCACCAGCTCCGAACCTAGAGCCCAAGCTTAAAATCGTCATCGTTGGTCATGTGGATCATGGAAAATCCACGCTCATCGGTCGTCTCTTTCACGATACAAATTCTCTACCTGAAGGTAAGGTCGAGCAGATCCGCAAGGCCAGTGAGGCTGAAGGAATGGACTTCGAGTTTGCATTCCTTCTTGATGCTTTGTTGGAGGAGCAGGAACAAAATATCACCATCGACACAACGCAGCTTCCTTTCCGTACGGACCTGCGTGAATAAGTGATCATCGACGCTCCAGGCCACAAGGAATTCTTAAAAAACATGATCACCGGCGCGTCCAGCGCCGATGCAGCAATCTTGCTTATTGATGCACATGAAGGCGTGCAGGAGCAGTCCAAGCGCCATGCGTACTTGCTCTCGCTACTTGGAATCAAACAGGTCGTGGTTGCGGTCAACAAAATGGATCTCGTCGGATTTAAGCAAGAGGTCTTCGATGCTGTCCGCGCCGAGTACACCGTCTTCCTCGAAAAGCTCGGGGTCGTACCTCAGCACTTTCTGCCGATTTCCGCCAAGCACGGACATAATATCACAAAGGCCAGCACGGATATGCCGTGGTTCAAAGGGCCAGCTATTTTGCAGGCACTCGATCAATTTGCCACGCCAGTGACTCCTGAGGGCCTTCCATTGCGCTTGGTTTTGCAAGATGTGTACCGCTTCGATGAGCGTCGCATTTTGGCTGGACGCATTGAGGCTGGTCGTCTCAGCGTCGGTGAGGAGTTGACCTTCTGGCCAGACCGCAAGCGCAGTCGCATTAAGAGTATCGAAAATTGGGGAACGGGTACTTCTAAGACGAGTGCCTTGGTTGGCGAGTCTGTTGCGATCACTCTCGAGGAACAGATCTTTGTTGAGCGAGGTCAGATCGCCAGTCATGCCGGTGTGGGGCCTGCTGAGGGCCGCGAGATTCATGCCAGCCTTTTCTGGCTTAGCAACGATCCGCTTCCAGTCAATGTGCCGTTCATGCTTAAGCTTGGAACTCAGACCGTCGAAGCTCGAGTGGTCGAGATTCAGCGCGTGCTTGATTCTTCCACGCTTGAGCCCATCACTGGCACTCGCCACGAACTTCTCAAAAATGAGGTTGCTGACGTTCGCATTCGCGCTCGTAAGCCCATTGCCTTTGATCGTTGCGATCGCATCAGTGACACCGGACGTTTTGTCATTGTTGGGGGCAAGCGCATCGGTGGCGGTGGCATTGTGCGTGAAGCGGACTACGACTCTGGCAGGCCGGGAGTTGCAAGCGACAACATCACATGG